>JBBQCQ010000450.1:0-4238 GCA_038318835.1 Gemmatales bacterium
CCCCTCCCTCCGAGGGAAGGGGGGAGAAGATACCGCTTTCTCCCCCCTTCCCTCGGAGGGAGGGGGGGCCGGGGGGGGCAGGTCTTTCTTTTTCCTTCAGCACCCTCCGCCGCGTCATCTCCGCCGGTGCCCCGGCGAACATCCCGGTCATCGAACGGTTCACCCAACTCCTCCCGCCCGGCGTGCAGGTGTTCACCCCCTACGGGGCCACGGAGAGCCTGCCCGTAGCCAACATCGGCAGCGACGAAATCTTGGGTGAAACCCGGCACCTTACGGAACAGGGGAAAGGGGTGTGCGTCGGGAGGCCGGTGGCGGGAATGATGGTTCACGTTGTCCGGATTACGGATGACCCGATCCCCGTGTGGAGCGATACACTGTGCGTTCCGCCGGGGGTGGTCGGCGAGTTCGTCGTCCGCGGGCCGGTGGTGACGAAGCGGTATTTTCATCGAGATGAGGCGACTCGACTGGCGAAGATCACGGATGAGCGGACCGGCGAGGTGCTACACCGCATGGGCGACGTGGGCTACATCGACGACCACGGGCGGATGTGGTTCTGCGGGCGGAAATCCCACCGCGTCGAGACACCGCACGGCACCCTGTTCACGGACATGGTGGAGCCGGTGTTCAACGATGCAAGCTACTCGATGGGCCGGACTGCTCTCGTTGGTGTCAAACGGGATGGCGTCACACATCCCGTACTCTGTTACGAGGTGGTCTGTTCGAGCGAGCCTCGTGACGCTCAGAAGCGGGCGCTAGGGGAACGCGGCGGGCGGTTTGACCACACGGGGCGGATCGTGACGTTCGTCCGGCATCCGGCGCCGTTCCCCGTGGACGTTCGCCACAACTCCAAGATCTTCCGCGAGAAGCTGGCGGTGTGGGCGGACCAGAAGCTCGGGCCGAAGTGGAAAGGCGGGCCAGCATGAAAGCGCTCGTCACCGGCGGCGGGGGGTTCCTCGGCGGCGCCATCGTGCGGAAACTGCTCGCCCGCGGCGAGGCGGTGCGGTCGTTCACCCGTTCCTGTTACCCGTGGCTCACCGACCTCGGCGTCGAACAGGTCCACGGCGACCTCGGCACGCTCGCTGATGTGGAGCAGGCGGTGAGCGGATGCGGGGTGGTGTACCACGTGGCGGCGAAGGCGGGTGTGTGGGGCCGCGCAGCCGACTACTCCGCCACCAACGTGACCGGCACGCAGAACGTGATCGCGGCGTGCAAATCCCAGGGCGTGCGGAAACTCGTGTACACCAGCACTCCCAGCGTGGTCCACGGCGGCGGGGATCTGGAAGGGGCGAACGAGAGCGTGCCGTACCCGAAGCACTACGAGGCGTACTACCCGGAGTCGAAGGCGATCGCGGAGCGGGCGGTGCTGAAAGCGAACGGGCCGGACCTGGCCACCGTCGCCCTGCGGCCGCACCTGATCTGGGGGCCGGGCGACCCGCACCTGATCCCGCGATTGCTGGCCCGTGCCCGCGTCGGCAAGCTGAAGCGGATCGGCACCCGCGAAGTGACCGTGGACGTGACCTACGTGGACAACGCGGCCGACGCGCACCTGCTAGCCGCGGACAAGTTAGACATCGGTTCGCCGGTCGGGGGGAAGCCGTACTTTATCAGCAACGGCGACCCGGTCGTGATGTGGACGTTCCTGAATCGCATCTTGGCCGAAGCCGGCCTACCGCCGGTGACAAGGACCGTGCCGGGGTGGGTCGGCCGCCTCGCCGGTCGCACGCTGGAGGCGACCTACGGTCTGTTCCAACTGGCCGGCGAACCCTCGCTGACGCTGTTCGTGGCGAAGCAACTGTCCACGTCGCACTGGTACGACCTGACCGCCGCGAAACGCGACCTGGGGTACGACCCGCAGGTGAGTATCGAGGAAGGACTGAAGCGGCTCGCGGCGAGCTTCAAGCCGGCGGTGGGGTGACGCTCGCGTGCCACTTCCACATCAGGTCGCGGGCGATCTTGAGCAACTGCTCGCACGTGTCCGGCAAGCTCTTGCTGGCGGTCGCGTCGGTCAGCATCACCTGGCGTAGCGGCAAATCCTCGACGAACATGTGGGAAACTTCATACGCCGCGGCGAGATGCCGTCGGGCGAACTCCGTGTGCGGGTGGATCGGGCCGGCCGTCCGGTGGGAATACTCATAGGCCGGCCGGAGGTAGTCGATCGCTTCGCGGTGTCGCCTGGCCGCAGCGAGTATCAGCCCGAGATGCTGCCGCAACCAGACGAAGCTCATGAACTTCTCGCCGTACTCCCGCTCCAGAGTCTTGTACGCCTTCTGCAACACGGGAATCCCTTCGTCGAACTTGCCGGCGGCGAGGGAGTACTTGAACAGGTTGACGCGCCGCCATTCCGTCTCGGGGTGGTCGGGGCCGAGTCGCTTCTCGACGAGGATCAGAATTCGCTCGGCCAGGCGCTCGTACTCCTCGATCTGGCCGGCCCAGTAGTGGGCGATGCTAAGACTTCCGAGGAGATCGACGACCGCGTCGGCGTCGGGCGGGAGGGCGGCCACTTGGGCCTCGACGACCGGCTTGAGCACGCGCACGGCGTCGGCCCCGCGGCCGCGCACGTGGCAGTAACAGTAGGCCAGTTTGTGGGCCGCAGCGTGGGTGTCGGGGTGGTTCGGCCCGAGGTGCTGGGTCCGCAGGGCCAGGGCCATTTCCGCGAGCGGAAGCGCGGCGGGCCAGTGGCCGAGCTTCCGCCGCGTTTCGGCGAGTTGATAGAGCAACTGTGCCCGCACGAGCGGCTGACACGCCCCGGCCATCAGGCGATCGGCCGTCGCGTTCATGAGGCTAATCAGTTCCTGCCGAATGTCGTTCGCCGGCTCGATCCGGTCGAACAAGGCGTTGGTCATGTCGGCCAACGTCCGTGCTCCTTCGTGGGCCGCCTTCTCGGCGGCCACGGCCGTCTCGGCGGCCACGCGGGCGACGTTGGCTTGCTCCGCTGCGGCCTCGGCCTTCTGCCGCAGGTCTTCCGCCCGGTCGGCCTCGGCCACTGCGTTCGCCCGCTCCTGATTCGCCCGACTGGCGAACGTCAACGAAACAGCCGTCGCCGCCGACAGGGTCGCGAGCAAGCTGAATGTCAGGCCGGCGGCCAGCGGGTTCTTGCGGCACCACCGCCATCGCTTCTCCCACGCCCCCGGCGGGCGAGCCAGGATCGGCCGGCCGGCCAGGAACCGCGTCAGGTCGTCGGCCAACGCTTGCCCGTCCGCGTATCGCCGGAGCGGGTCTTTGTGCAGGCAGGTCCTGCCGATGGTTTCCAGGTCGCGCGACAGGTTCGGCAGCCAACCACGAAGGGGGACCGGGTCGTGGCCGAGGATGTTCATCAAAATCTGTTCCGGGTTTTCGCCCGCGAAGGGGACCGTGCCGGCAATCATCTGGTACAGCAGCACACCCAGTGCCCACACGTCTACTGCCGGCGTCAGGTCGCGGCGGCCGGTCAGTTGTTCGGGCGGCATGTACGTCGGCGTGCCGGCGATCATGCCCGTGCGGGTCAAGTGTTCGCTGCTCAGTTCGCGGGCGAGGCCGAAGTCGGCGACCTTCGGTTGGCCGTCGGGCGTGAGCAAGATGTTCGCCGGCTTCAGGTCGCGGTGAATGATGCCGTGCGCGTGCGCATGACCCACGGCCCCGGCCAGAGTTGCGATCAGGTTGGCCGCTTCCCGTGGGGGCAGGCGGCCGCTTTTCAGCTTCTCTTCGAGGACGCCGCCCGAGACGTACTCCATCGCCAGGAACGGGACGCCGTCGGTGCTGCCGCAGTCGAAGATTTGCACGATGCCGGGGTGCTGGAGCTTGCCCAGGGTTTCGGCCTCGCTGCGGAAGCGGTCGAGGGTGTCCGGATCGAGGCTGCCGACGTGCGTGAGTACCTTGTACGCGACCTCGCGCTTCAGCCCGCGGTGCCGGGCCAGAAAGACGATGCCCATGCCGCCCCGGCCGAGGACGCGGGTGAGTTCGTAATCGCCGCACACGGGCGGGAGGGGCAATGGTGTCCGGGTGTCGAGGGGCGGGGTCTCGGCCAGTGGACCGGCCCGATTCATGCGAAGAGTCGGCACGTCCTGCGACGGAGACGCCGACTGCGTTCGGGTGCTGCCCATCATCGCGTCCTTCAAACGGCGGTGGGGATCGAAGCCGCTGAATGGTAGGACGGGAATCGTCCGGCGTGCCGGCAAACCACCCTGTAACCCACGGGCCGTTTCAAGCCGGGTCGAAAGATTTCGCCGGACGGATCAACCGGCGAACCGGGCGGCCGGTCG
>JBBQCQ010000451.1:0-4232 GCA_038318835.1 Gemmatales bacterium
CACCCCACCGACCCCGCGTCCTGCAGGATCGAGAGGGCTGCCGTGTCGAACGGATCGACGCCTCTCCGCAGGCCCGCCAGGTGCGGCAGTTGCAGGAGGGCGGTCGCGTCGGCCGGCGGGAGTTGGCGGTGTGTGCCGTACTCGGTGTCCAGGGACAACCGCACCAGGTGCCGGAACGGCGGCACCGTGCGGCCTCCCAGGCGGTGGGACACGCTAACCCCCACTCCTCGGACTTCGCTCCACTGAACGGGGCTGGCGAACAAGGCCGAAAGTTGTTCGATCGAAACGGCCCCGACCGTCACGCGCAGCGAGCGCAGGAACGGCCAACCGCCCGGCGAGAGGGCGTTGGCCACCATCGAGTCGATCGGGGTACTCCCGAGATCGAGGTGCACGAGCGACCGGAGATGTTTCGACTCGACCAGTTCGGCCACGGCGGCGGAGTTCAAACCGTAGCCCGAGATCGTCAACGCCTGCAGACTGCTCAGCGATTCCGCCTCGGCGAGGACGCGAGCATGTTCGTGGGTCAGGAGTCCGCCAGACAACTTCAATTCTTCCAACTGCCACCGACTGCCCGGCCCCAAGACGTACTCCAGTTCGGCCGGGGACAGTGAGATGCCCTCCAGGTGCAGTCGGCGGAGCGGAAGCTGAGCGAGATGGGAGAAAAATTCCACTGCTACGGCAGCCGTGTGACTCGCGACCACGCGGAACGCTTCCAGGTCCGGGGGCAAGTGTCGGGCGAGTAGGGCGCTCATGTCGGTGAGCGACGTGAAGGTTTCCACGTCGAGCGACCGAAGCTTCGCCCAGAACGTCATCCGCACCAGTCGGGCGAGTGCATTCGCCTCGCGATACAGATTGCGAATGCGGAGGGATCGAATCTCCGACCACGCCGGCTGAATGGTGTCCGCGAACCACTCGCCGGGATTGTCCGGGTAGGTGTCGAACCCCGGTAGCGTCAGCTCGTGCAGTCGGCCCATCACGGGGGCTTGCTCGAATCGTCGGCGGGCGTCGGCGGTGAAGTTCAGCATCGGCACGCGCAGCGACTTCAGCCCGGTCAAGTGCGGTGATTCCAGCAGAATCATGAGGTTGCTCCGCGGAGCCTTGTGCGGCCCCTGATGGTGGATGCGGAGCGTCTCGATGTGCTTCCACTCCTCGCACGCGGCCACCCGGCGGACGAGGTCGTCGGTCGCCCGCATCCAGCCGGTCAGGCTGATGTCGCGGACCGGCTCCAGGGCGAACAACTGCCGGCGGTGGTGCTGGAAGTGCCGTAGGTGCAGGTGGACGTACTCGATAAACCCGCGGCGGAAGCGGGCTTTCTTGAACGCAAAGTGCGAGCCGCACCAGTCCTTCGCGTGGGCGGCCAACAGGCGGTACTCGTGGGCTTGCAGTTCGCTCTGCCGCGGGTCGCGGGGGTCCAGGCGGGCACGCTCGACCTGCGTACGAATGAAGTCGGCACGGGCGACGTTCGCGGCGTCGCCCTGCTCCTCGAACCAGTCAGCGAACACTAGGCGAACGGTATCGTCGGCCGGATCGGCCAGGACGGCCCGGACCAGGGCCTCGCGCGTTCGGCTCATCACTCGCCCTCCGGGGGAACCGCGTGCCTATCATAATGGGAAATCGGCACTCGTTCGAGGGGGGGCATCGGCGTGGCAGCAGCGAAGCGAATTGTGGTAGTCGGCGGCGGACTGGGCGGGCTAGCGGCGGCGTGTACGCTCGCGGCTCGCGGTCACGCGGTCACAGTCTGCGAGGCGTCGCCGTGGCTCGGCGGCAAGGCGGCGGTCCTCACCGAGGCTGGCTTCCGCTTCGACATGGGGCCGACCATCCTGACCATTCCCAACGTCCTCCGCCGTGTCTTCACCGAGGCCGGCAAGAATCTCGACGACTACGTGAAACTCGTCCGCCTTGACCCGCAGTGGCGGTGCCTGTTCACCGATGGCAGCACGCTCGACCTCGTCGCCAACGTCGAGAGCATGGCGAAATCGCTCGATGGCCACGCCCCCGGCACGGCCGACGGGTACCGGGCCTTCCTGAAGTTCTCCGACCGCCTGCATCATGTGAGTGAGGACTACTTCTTCTGGAAGTCGATCGGTGGCATCCGCGACATGATCGATGTGAAGGGCGGCTTCCAGCCGAAGATCGTCGGCGACGTGCGGGCGATGCGGATGGGCCGGTCGGTGGCCGGCACCGTGCGGAAGTTCATCCCCGATGCCCGCGTGGCGCAGATGATCGACCACTTCACGCAGTACGTCGGCTCGTCGCCGGAGGCCTCGCCGGCCGTGCTGTGCGGCATCGCCCACATGCAGACCGAGGAGGGCGTCTGGTACCCGATGGGCGGCACGCGGGCCGTGCCCGATGCACTCGTGAAACTCGGCACCGAGTTGGGTGTGGAGTTCCGCCCGAACACGGAGATCAAGCGATTGATCGTCGTCAACAACACCGTGACCGGCGTGGAGACAACGAGCGGCGAAGTCGTCGAAGCGTCGGCGGTGGTGTCGAACGCCGACGCGGTTCGCACGCTCCGGGAGCTGGTCAACGGGGCGGCTCCGAAGGCGGTGCGGAAGTTCGACCGCCGGCGGAAGTACGAGCCGGCCTGTTCGGGCGTCGTGCTCTACCTCGGGTTGAACAAGGCTTACGATCACCTGTTGCACCACGACTTCGTTTTCTCGCGCGACCCGCACGAGGAGTTCGACTTCATCTACCGCAAGGGCGAACCGGCTCCGGACCCGACGTGCTACCTGGCTGCGACGAGTCGCACCGACCCGGCCACCGCCCCGCCCGGCGGCGAGGCGCTGTACGTGCTGGTTCACACGCCATACCTGCGGCCGCACCACGACTGGAAGCAGATGCTGCCCGCGTACCGGCAAGTGATCCTGGACAAGTTGAAGACGACGGGGAAGATGCCGGACCTGGAATCGCGAATCGTGTTCGAGCGAACGCTGACGCCGCAGGACATCCAAGACCGCTACCGCGTGCTGAACGGCGCGATTTATGGCCTGGCCAGCCACGGCAAGTGGCTGGGGGCGTTCAAGCCGGCCAACCGCTCCCCGGACCTGCGGAACCTCTACCTCGCCGGCGGGGCGGCCCACCCCGGCCCCGGCATGCCGATGGTGCTCATGTCCGGCTGGATCGCCGCTGATAGTCTCGACACAGACTCAAAGGCCGGAAAACGGAACGCGGAGCACGCGGGATAAGACCGCGGATCAAAACCGGATCAGAGCAAATCTGGTTTTCGTTCTGATACCGCCTGCTCCACGTTCCGATTTTTCAACTTCGACTTGCACCTTCGGTCGCATTCCGCGAACCTACCGCCGGTTCTCGGAGTGCCGGTGATGCCCCTGTCTGTGGTCGATCCGTTGACGGTCCTGTTCCGCCGCGTGGCGGTCGTCGATCATTCCTCGCCGTCGTTGAAGCCACGGCGGTTCGCCCGCGTCCTCGAACCGCTGGCCGTCGGCGGATATTTGCTCGCGCTGTTTGTGATACTCCTGCGATGTGCCGCTCTGCGGCGGTACTGGTTCGATGAGCTGTTCACGCTACACCTCGCCCGTTCGCCGTGGTCGCTCTGGTCGAACCTCGCGGCGGGAACGGATAACAACCCGCCGCTGTCGTACCTGCTCACCGCCATCAGCGTCGGCCTGTTCGGCGAAGTCGAATGGGCCGTGCGACTGCCGGCCGTGCTCGGGGCGGTGCTGGGCGGATTGTGCCTGTATCTGTTCGTGCGCCATCGTCGCGGACCAGCGGAGGCGTTCCTCGCGCTCTCCCTCGTCACGATCTCGGCCGCCGTGTGGGCGTACTTTCTCGAAGCCCGGCCTTACGGCCTCACGGTCGGCTTCACGGCGGCGGCGCTGCTGGCGTGGCAACGCGAGTGGAGGTTCGCCTTCGCGGCGGCGTGCGTCCTCGGCCTGGGGACGCACTATTTCTTCGTGGTGCCGATGATTGCCTTCGGCGTCGCGGAACTCGTGCGCACGGTCCAGAATCGCAAACTCGATCGCGGTTTCGCTGCCGCATTCGTCGCGGTCGCCGTCACGCTCGCGGCCCTCTACCCGCTCTGGGGCTACGGCCCGCAAGCCTACGCCGCCGGCTTCTGGGCGAAGGTGAAGTTCACCCGCCCGGCCGTCGAAGCGGTCTTCCAGGACTTCACGCGCAAGGAAATGCTGCCGCCGCTGGCCGTCGCGCTCATGATCGGCCTCGTGGCCGGCCGGCGGCGCGACGAGGCCGCGCCGTACCCGCTCGCGGAA
>JBBQCQ010000452.1:0-4232 GCA_038318835.1 Gemmatales bacterium
AACCGGGAGGATGTCCCGTAGTTCGCCGGGGATGGGGCCGCTCGCCACCAGGAGGGGAAAGAAATCCGCCACCGCCGCAGGTCGATTCTTGCTCAGTTCCGCGACCACCGGGAGGAACGCCCGGCAAACTTCCGCGCTCGACGGGTCGGGCGGCAAGAGATGTTCGGCTTCGAGGACGAAGCGGATTTCCCGACGGACCGAATCGGGCAGCGTCTCGAACCACCGTGCGAGGTCCGCGTCGGGCTGGGCGGTCTGATCGTCGAGAAACTGCATGATCTCGGCGCGGTCGATGAGGCGGTTGTAGATGGCCAGCACTTCGCCGTCGTTGTGATCGTAGAGGAGGCGGTCATCAGGAGGGATAAGCAGCAGGAGGGGTGATGAGCCGCCCGACGCGATCTCGAACGGGACGCCGAACCGCCCCGCGTCGGCCGCCGGCACCCAGACCGGCGACCTGGAGTTCATCGGTACGCGCCGACCGTCCTTCGCCATGGCGGCCAGGACTCGGTTTAGGAACCGTTCGGAGAGAAACCAAAGATTCGGAACGCGGCGGCGGAGGTGCCTTTCGAGTTCGGCCGAGTCGTTCCAGAGCGAATTCACGCCGACCCCTTTCCTGCACGCGTATGTCACCGCTTCAAGGAATACAGCACCGCCGCCGTGGCCAACTTCAAGGCACTCTCGGGCGTGTGGCCGAGGCACTCGGTGGACTTGTGCCGTTCGAGCGCACAGCCGATGTCGTACTTGCTGTAGATGACCACCCACCGGCCGTCGATCTTGATGCCTTCGAGCAACGGCGGTAGGTCCTTGTACCCGCCATCGGTGCCGGCCCCGTCGGACTTCTCCCGCCGCTGGACGGTCTGGATCGCCACGCCGTTGATCTTGGCGGAATACAGTGCGTCGTCCACCGGGATCGGTTCGAGCTTGCGCTCGGGGTAAAGCTTCTTCACGGCCTCGCGGAACGACTTGTCGAACTCCGGCTTGCCGCACGCGGCATCGGCGAGCAATAGGCCACCTGTATCGAGGCACGCGGCGATGTTCAGAGCCTCCGCCTCGGTCAGCTCGAACGCTTTGCGGCCGTGCAGGTACATGAACTTGTACTTGTCCAGCTCCGGGTCGAACGGCCGCACGGGCTGAGCGGCCAGCACAGTATCGACGCCGGTCGTAGTCTTGATGTGGGCCATCAGGTTCCGCATCGCGGCCGGGGCCGGTGGTGTTTCGCTCCGCAGCAGCAGTTGGGCCGGCTTCAGCGAACTCCGCGGCGGACTCAGGTCCTTCTTCGGGTCGGCGATGGCCACCTTCGTGCCACGCTGTTCGGGCGGTTGCATGCCGGTCGCGTAGGCGATTACGTTGCCGGCGAACTGGTACGCCCGCTGGCCGCGATTCGTCGCGGGCTTGCCTTTCGCCAGCATGAATCGGCTTTCTTCCCAGTACCCCGCGAGCGGCTTCGAGCAGAACACGACGACCGTCTTGCACCCGCGTTCGAGAACTTCGACGCCGGTGATGTCGGCCGGCGACACGTTGAAGAACGACCGCCAGATCGGGTGCTCAGGCCCCATTGGGGTGAGCTTATTTTCCGGGAACAGGTCGGCCATGAGCTTACGGAACTCGCGGGCGAAGTCCTCTTCCCCACAGCACGCCTCGGCTAGCAGGAAGCCGCCCTCGTCGATGTACTTCTTCAACAGGTCGCGTTGCGAGCCGGTGAAGTTCGGCCGCACGTGGCCGTTGAAGTACACGATCGGGCAGGCGAGCAGTGTTTCCGCCTCGGCTTGCAGCTTCTCGCCAGTCAGTTCGACCTTACGCCCATCGTGAACTTGCCAGGCAAGCGGCAGGCCGTCGAACAGTTCCCGGCTGGCGAACTCGGTGAGGTTCCGCACATCGTTCTGCTTACGGTTCCAGCCGATGACGCCGGGCGGGTCGCCGAGCGTGTCGAAGGCGAGCTTCGTGAGCAGGATCGGCGTCTTGCCTTTCGCCAGGAACATCAGGCCGAAGCTCGTGGAGATGTTCGGGAAGCGATCAGCTGCTCCGCCCTCCCCTACCCACGAACCGTTGTCGTTCTGCACGCGGGTGAGGTAGTCGCAGCCTTCGCGGTACCAGTCGTACTTGCCGATGAACCGCTGGCCAGAGATGCGGCCGAGGCGTTCGAGGCCGTAGATGTTGTAGTAGACCGACTTCAAGTTCGGGGCGGTGTCGAACGAGAAGCGATCGGCGATCCACTTCATCCCCTTCGCCAGCGGCTCGTTGGTCGCGTAGACGCCACAGTTGGCCGCAATGCCTGTCGTCTCGTTGAGGTTCTGCTGGCGGTCCTCGAGGCCCATGCCGGCGATGAGCAATCCGCACACGCCGGCCGTGGTCATGGAGAAGCTCGGCCCATCCAGCCCGCCGGCCGCGCCGGTGTAGTTGTACACCCAGTGCCCTGGGCCTTTTTGCGTGCGGATGTACAGGTCGCGCATTTCCTCCCAGTTCTTGTCCTCGATCTTTACACCCGCCTGCTTCGCCGCATACAGGCCGAGGAGGGCGTACTGGGTGTTGGAGGCATCGGGCACTCGCGAATTCGGGTAGCTCCAGCCGATCAGCTTCCCCCCCTCGCGGATACTGTTCGCGAGCAGCCACTCGGCATTTCTGCGGATGCGGTCCAGGTCCTTCGGCTGTCGGCCTTCGGTGAAGGCCATCGTGCTGATCGCCACGACGTAGGTCTTCCGCGGTTCGAGTTTGCGGAGGTACTCGAGCGCGCGTTGCATGACCTTGTCTTCGGGCGGCATGCCGCTCGTCAGGAGCGCAAGCGTGGCGAGAGCACTCTGGCCGCCGACCTGGTCGCCGATGGTTTCGAGGAGCAAGCCCTCCCAGTTCCCCTTCCCGCCCTCCCGCTCGATGAGGAACTTCTTCCCCTTCTCGATCGAGCGGTTGACGCGGTTCACGAAGTCCTTTTCTGGATCGGCGGCACGGGTCACGGTGGGAACTGCAACCGCAAGCAGCAAAGCGAAAGCGAAGCGACACAAGCGAAACATAGACATTCCTCGCCGGTTCCGGGCGTTCCGGGCCAAGACCCCACTTTTATGATAACATTCCCCGCGTCCCACGTTGATTTCAAATTCGCTCACCATCGCAACGGCTTCTGCCAGGCCTCTTTCAGTTCCGAGAGTTTCGCCCACACCAGCCACTCGCCGGCGGCCGACGCGATGCGCAGGCGTTGCTCCGACACCGTTGTGCCGATCTTGGCGAACGGCAGACCCGCGAAGGCGGCTTGAAGTTCCGCCGCCGCCTCTGGCTTCGCTTCGAGGACGAACCGTGTCGTCGATTCGCTGAACAACTTCACCCCGTCCGGCAGTTCGCTCTCCGTCGGCACCGCGGCCAAGCCTGTGAGGTCGGCCCCGATGCCGCCGGCGAAGGCCATCTCCGCCACCCCGACCGCGAGTCCGCCTTCGCTGAGATCGTGACAGGCACGGACCAGCCCCGACGTGATCGCCCGGTGAACCGCCGCGAACAACTTCGGAGCCTGCACCAGGTCCGGGCACGGCGGCGTGCCGCCGGTCGCTCCGCTGACCACGTGGTAATGCGAGCCGCCGAGTTCGTCCTTCGTGACGCCGACCAGGTAGAGGTCGTTGCCCGGTTCCTTCAGGTCCATCGTCACGCAACGCGTCACGTCGGCGACGTGGGCCAGCGACGAGATCAAGAGTGTGTGCGGGATGCTGATCTTGCGGTTGGCCGAGCGGTACTCGTTGTTCAGGCTGTCCTTGCCGCTGATGAACGGCGTGCCGTAGGCAAGGGCCACATCGCGGCACGCTTCGGACGTGCGCACCAGCGCACCGAGCATCTGCGGATCGGTGATGTTCCCCCAACAGAAGTTGTCGAGGATGGCCGTGCGGGTCGGGTCGCCGCCGACGGCCACGACGTTCCGCACGGCCTCGTCTATGGCCGCGGCCGCGGCGGCCCACGGGTCCAGGTCGGCGTACCGCGGGTTCAGGCCATTGCCGACCGCGAGGCCGGTGGTCGAACCCAGCACGGGCGCGATTACGGCCGCGTCCGATGGGCCGTCTTCGACCACGCCCACTAGCGGCTTGATGACGCTGCCGCCCTGTACTTCGTGGTCGTACTGGCGGATGACCCACTCCTTCGAGCAGACCGAGAACGAGCCGAGGATCGCCTTCAGCGCCTCGGTCGGGGCGAGTTCTCGCGGTGCGCTCGCGACGGTGCTGGGCTTCGTCCACTCGGCCGTGCGAATGATGTCGGGCCGGCCG
>JBBQCQ010000453.1:0-4216 GCA_038318835.1 Gemmatales bacterium
ATACGGCTGGGCGGACCCGTGGAGGAGACGACTCGGCGGGGACGAAAGTTCGAGGTCGATCGGGTCAATCATTCTAGAACGACTCCGAGACCGTTACGTCAGGTCGGTGGCCGATTCGATGTACTCGACGAGAATGCAGTCTTTCGCAATCCCGAGGCTCTCGGCCGCAGTGGCAACGTCGTCACGGAGTTGTCGCGGGTGGGTTCCGTGGCCGAGGAACTGCCCGCCCGCAAAGGCGACCCACCGGCCCGCATGCGCATCGAAGGCCCCGGACGCCCGTTGGGTGTCAAAGGCATTTGCGTCTTCCATTTGGCGGATCAATTCCGGCGGGTGGTCGGCGCCACCGTCCAGCCGAGGGACGAGGTCGTCCACCAACCGCAAGCCGATCTCGTACTCGTATTTGAGGGCTGGCTTCCGACAATTCCAGAGAATGCGACCGTCGGCGGTTTCAATCGGGTCGGGCAAGGCCGGCCGGTCGCCTGCGCTGTCCGACCGCGGCTTGAGCAGCAGTGCGGTGCCCGTCCGCGGAAAAGGGACGGCCCGAACTTGGAGGCCGAAAACGGCCTGAATCGCGACATCGAGTTGTTCGGTGGGATGATCGACACGCACGATGAACGTGTCCCCGACCCGCACCCGGTCGAACCCGTCCGTGACATCCAGGCCGAGGACCAACCGAACGGCCCGATACCCAGCCGGGCTGGGGGTTGTTGCGGGTGCGAAATCATGCCGGAAATAGTACCGATCGACAACGCGGTCGTCGTCCGGGCTGGCCTGCTCTTTGAGGCCGAAACAATCCGCGGATTGGCTGACGCCATCCACGAGACAGTAGCCGAATTTCATCCGGCCGACATGGTGGTTCGACCGCTCGGAGCAAAACTCCATCTCGAACGTGGCGGGTGCGTCCGTGACGCGAAGTTCCAAGGTGTACTCGAAGGCCGCGTGCTGACAGGAATGGAACACGACCGTGTCACTGCGTCGGCCGACCGTAATCGGGCCGAGGGAGCCGCCGGCCCCCGCCGGGAGTAACTCCAATTCCTTGAGGTTCGTCACGGTGTGCCCTCGCGATTACGAGCCGCTGGAACACGAGGCGGCAGGGACTGATTTGCTCGTCCAGGAGTTCGCACCCAAAAGTTGCGCGATCACGTTGCACAGGTGGAGAACAAGATTCATACTGAACTTCCTTTCTGTCGCCGACGGCGTGGCCATTGTATATCGACCCGCCGACCAAAAACAATTTAGAATGCCCTGACGAGAGGGCAAATATTCCCCCGTCAGATCGGCCTGTAACGCCGCCAACAGCCCCCTTTCACCGCACTTCTACAGACGCGCCGAGCCGAACCGGGTTCGCCGGTGCGCGGGCAAGGCCGCCAACTCATCACTGTAGCGGCCGCAACGCTCGTGCTGTCAGGCGGCCGAGGCGGTACATCAGCGCCCCGTTGATGACGCCGTCGGCGACGCCGCCGGCTACTCGCTGGCCGAGCTTGCCCAGGAGGCCGGTCATCCAGTCGGCGTGGCCCTGCAGGTTGTCGAAGACGTGGTGTGCTCCCTCTTGTGCCAGGTCGTCGGCCTGACTGGCGGTGGCCGTGTTCAGCAGGACCGTGCCGACGATGCGGACGGTGTCGAGGCGGTTCGCTCGCACGTTGTAGAGGGTACACAGGTCGGCCACCAGATCGCCGGCCAGCGCGACCACAATGATCGCGTCCACGGTGCCGCGGGGCGAGACGGCCGTCAGCTTGCCGGCCACCAGGGCGGCCCGGCGGATGCGGCGGGCGGCGATGATGTCGAGCCGGCCGAGAAAGTGTCGGTCGAATTCGCCGGCCCAGTCGGCGGCGGGTTGGGCTGCCCGCAACAGGTTCTCCCGCAGGCGGGTCAGGTGGTTCACGTCGTCGGTCGTTGCGCCGCACTCGGCCAGCTTCCGCTCGAAGGGGGACGTGCCCAGCGGGTAGGTTTCCAGGATCGGCCGCACGCGGTCCCGCACGGCCTCGAAGGCATGGCGTGCGTGCGCGGCCCGTGGGAGTTGCCGTTCCGAGAGTTCGTACAGGGCGTCGGTGCGGAAGGCCGGGGTGGTTTGCAACCGGGCGTAGAGCAGCAGCAGCCGCCCGCCGGCGATCAGGAACGCGAGCACGGCCAGCCCGGTGCCGACGAGGGCGATCGTACGGGCCGGTTCCGGCAGGGCCGACACCTGTGCGACGAGCAGCGACGCCTGGGCGAACACGAACAGCGTGAGCACCGAGCCGAGCAGTACGGCCGTCCACCGCAGGCCGGCCGACCCGAGCCAGCGCGCCCAGAATGGTGGCGTCGGTTCCAGGGCCGCCAGCAGTTCGTCGAGTCGGTGTTGGTCTCGCTCGTCCTCGCGGGCCAAGAGCGTGCCGTCGGCGACGGGCGTGGAGTTCGTGTCGTCCACCAACTGCACCGGCAGGCCGACTGCCTCGTACTGCGGCACGTCGTCGTCGATCGGCGGAAGAGGGGCGGTGGTCGTCGCGGAGCGCGGCGGCGGGGCCAGCGGTGGGCCGTCGTCCTCGTCTTCGACGTAAGTCGGAATCGGTCGGTTCGCCATGCTCGGCCCTCGCGTCAGAGATCGAACAAGAATTCGGCCACACGGTTCAACCCGATGTGCGACGGCGGATGGCCAAACCGGGCCGGTGGAATCGGGGCGAACCGCGGATAGGTGTACTCGCCGGCTTGCCACGCCTTCGGCCATCGGGCCGGCACCGGCGACGGCGATACCGCCCGCGTTCCCGCAGACGCCCGGCCGTCTTCGTCGAACGGCTGCACTTCCAGTTGCGGGTACGTCCGGCTCGCCGAGGAATCGACGGCCGAGCAGACGAAGTACTCGACCGTCAGCCACTTCGTGGCCACGACTCGGCGGAGCAGCGGCTCGACCATCTCGCGGACCAGGTCGCCGAGCTTGTCGCGGTCGTCGCGATGGACCTTGTCCGCCTGGCTGGCGACCACCGCGACCTTGCGAACCTTCGGCACGTCGCGGACCTTCCAGAAGGATCGCATCGGCTCGCCGAGCAGCGGCACCTGCCGCAATGCCCAGTCGCCCCACGCCTGCGGGGTGCTCTGCCCGCGGGCCAGATGGGCGAGGGCGGTCGTCAGCATGTGGACGCATCCGTTGTACGCCCCGACGCCGGCGGCCAGCAGCACCGTCGGGTCCACGAGAATGACGAGCTGATCGCACGCGAAGAACGTGTCGGCCAGCGGCGTCACGAGGCGATCGCGGTAGGCGGCATAGTGCCGGGCGAAGGCGTCGGCGATGGCCGGATGCGCTTCCCGCACGGCAGCCGGCAGCGGGGCGAACTCCCGATCCGCGTCGAGGCCGGCGAACCGATTGGCTGCCACCCACTCGGCGTCGCGGCTTCGGCGAATCGCCTTCGGCAGATACTCGCCGCCCGGCGACACGAGCAGCGACGACGGCGTGACGATCGGCATGTACTCGAATACGAGGCGGGCGAGCGTTCGCTTGAACGCGGTGACGACCGCTCCGGCCTCCAGCGGCCCGCCGCCTTCGACGAGGCGGAGATAGTCGCGGCTGGCGTCGAGGTACTTGCCTTCGAGCAGATCGAACAGCGCGTCGGCCCACGCGGCGTAGTCGGCCCCGGCCATGGTCAGGTCGCTGAGCCATTCGCCGGGGATATCGGTGAGCGTCAGGCGCGTGCCGCCGAGCGTTCGGAGAACTCGCCCGACGAGGCCGCGACCGCCGCCGGTGAAGTCGAGCCGACAGCGGTACTCGCTCAGCCCGGTGGTCTTCGCTGGCCAGCGACGGTCCTGGAGTTGATCGCGGAACTTGTCGTAGGGGAACTCCGGCGTGCGGTCGTCGGCAGGCGGCAGATAGTGGTACTGGAGCCGTGTGCCGCTGCTGCCGAGCGGGAACTCGCCGGGGTCGTGGGCTTGCAGATGGTTGATGAGCGCCGTGAGGAACGTAGACTTCCCGGCCTGCTGCATGCCCAGGACGCCGATCCGCCGCTCATCGGTGTAGAGTGCCATCGAATCACCCGGTGGCGTGGCCGGTCGCATCTTCGTGCGACTCGCCGTGGGCTTGTGTCGGGCTTATTCTAGCGTGCGACCGACGCTTAGGATCGGAAAACCAATAACTGTCGCCGTCACCGCGGTACGGCACGGTAGTTCCACTTCGGGAGAAGTTCGTCGAACATGATGGTCATGTTGTCCTTGAAGTCCTCTGCTACCTTCCTGCCGGTCAGGTAGGCCCTTC
>JBBQCQ010000454.1:0-4211 GCA_038318835.1 Gemmatales bacterium
TACCGTTCCTCGTCCCCGTGATCGTCCTCGGCCTCGCGCTGATCGGCCTGTGGGTGAGGTGGAAGGTCCGCGGCGAACTCGGTCCGCCGATTCGGGTCGGCGAAGTGCCGAAGGACATGCCGGGGACGTGGTACCTGGTCGCCATCGTCGGCATCGTGGTCCTGCTCGTCGTGTGGGCGATGATCTACAAGAACCTCTGACCCGTGAACTCACCCCGCCGGCCGTGGCGACGGATCGCCACCACCCATGAGCGGGCCGCCGCCGATGCACGGGGGGTAAGCGTTGGCACGTTCCTGCTGGCGGGCCTACGGTTGGTTCAGCCTCGGCGAAGCGGACCGCGCGCCGAACAGACAGACCGAGGCGAAGGCCGTTTACGACCGATGTCTGTCGCTCAACCCCGACCACGGCCGAACGATGCGGGCGATGGAACAGATCAAATAGCGGTGCGTCGGCGGGGCATGCGGACCAGGCCAAGAACGGTGGCGAACGCAGCCGCGCAGCACGCGAGGCCAAGATAGCCCCCCGTGCCGACCCACGAGGCTTGCGACAGCGGCCAGGTTAACTCGACCGCTCGGCCGCTGGAGAAGTACCACACGTTCATCGCCGAGTGGTAAGTCGCGTATCCGGTGAGCAAGAGCGGCACGGCGACGGGCACCCGCCACCGACTGCTCGCCCGCAACCACGTCGCGACGGTTGCCAGGCCGACTGCCCCGATCGCGACTGAGTGTGGAATTAGACCATCCCCGAACGACTTCGGGAAGAGAACCTCGACCGGCAGATGCCCAACCACCCGTCTTTGGACCTGGCGTAACCCCACGGCGGCTGTAAGACTCCCCAGGGCAGGAAGGCGACGCCGACCAGCAAGAAAGCCCCCACGGTCAAGATGATCGGCAATAGGTATCTCACCAAGGCAATTCTCCACGCCCTGGCTCGCAATCGGATCAATCCGAACCGTTCGCAACTCGCTTCCGTGACTCGTTGCGGCTCTTATTGTAGGGTGGGCGTCGAAGACTCGGCACCACCCTACTTCTTCTCCGCGTCCGGTGGCAGCAATGCCTTCACCAGTTGCCCGTTTGTGCCGTTGTACAGCCGCACGATGCCTTCCTCGCCGCCGGTGGCGACGAGGCTGCCGTCCGGGTTCGTTGCCACCGCGTAGAGGTAGTCCAGGCCGCCGGGGAAGTTTCGCATCGAGCCGCCGTTGTCGGCGTTCCACAGCACCGCACTCTTGTCGCCGCTGGCACTCAGGAACGTCTGCGTCTTCGGTACGAACGCCAGCCGCGTCACCTGCAGCTTGTGGCTCGCGATGTCGCGGGCCTTTTCCCCCTTCTCGTAGTCCCACACCTTGAGGATGTTGTCGGCCCCGGCCGAGACGAGCTTCTTGCCGTCGGCCGTCCAGCCCACGTCGAGCACGTGATGGGTGTGCCCCTCGAAGGACTTCACAAACTTGCCGCCCGGCACTTCCCACACCTTCACGAACTTGTCGGCCGCACAGGTTGCGAGCAGCTTGCCGTCCGGGCTGAAGGCGACGCCAAAGACGGTGTCGCTGTGGCCGTTCTTGATCTCGAACGCGGGCTTGCCGGCGGGGTCGAACACCTTCACTTCGCCGTCCTCGGTCGGGGCACCGCCGCCAGTCGCGAGCAGCTTGCCGTCGGGCGAATACGCGAGGGCCACCACGCGGTCGGCGAAGCCGGCGATGCGAGCCTTCACGGTGCCCGCGTCGGCGTCCCACAAGGTGACTTCCTGGAAGCTGCCGCTGGCGAGCGTCTTGCCGTCCGGCGAGTACGCGAGCGATTCGACGAGCGAGATGTGGGCGGCCTTCGCGATCTTGCCATCGGCCGACTTCAGCGTCGGGTCGATGAGCGTTTTCAGGAACTCGCCCTTCGCGTTGAAGAGGTGAATCTGGTTCCCGCGGCCGGCCGCGACGATGGCCTTGTCGGCCTTCTCCGGGCTGATGGCGACGGCCCGTACCGGCTTCACGAGGGCCGGCGGCAGCGTCAGCACGACCTTCGGCCGCGACTTGATTTCCGGCCCGGCCGGACCTTTCGCCCCTTGCTCGATCCAGAGCTTCAGGACGGCCACTTCGGTCGCGGTCAGGTCGTTTTCTTCCGTCTTCGGCGGCATCACCGGGGCCTTGTTGTGGCTGGAATACAAGTACAGCAAACTCTCGGTCGGCTTGCCGGCGACGACGGCAGCACCACGGCGACCACCCTTCAAGATGGTGGCGTGCGTGCCCATGTCGTACTTGCCCTTCTGCTCCGACCCGGAGTGGCAGACGGTGCATTTGCCGGCGAAGATCGGCTGCACGTCCTTCGTGTAGTCGATCGGCTCGGTGCGCGTGGGCGTGGCGGGCACGATGGGCGTGAGCTTGGCGTCCTTCTTTTCCTGGCCAGAGATGGCCGCGGAGAGGAGCAAGAGAATGGCGAGAGATCGCATCGGGGAGGCTCCAAGGAATCGTTTCACTATTTCGTGACATTCAGGTTGAACTTCGTTTCGTGCTTCGTCTCGTGCTGGCCGTCCCATTTGGCGAGGGCCGTCACGCCGATGTTGTTGAGGCCGCCGGGCTTCGCGTCCTTCGCGGCCGTCAGCTTGATCTTCACTTCGCTCGCACCGGCCGGGATCGTCGCGTCCTCCGCCGTCACGCCGGAGTCTTTCGGCAGTTGCAACTTCACGGCGAAGGGGCCGTCGAAGTCGAACTGCCGCTCGATGCGGATCGTTACCTCGGCCGTCATGCCCAGCTTGAGGTTGCCGGGCGACTGGGCCGAGAGTTTGCCGAGGGTGGTCGGGATCACTTTCACCTCGAACGGCGGGGCGAAGGCGTAGACCGTCACGTCTTTCTTGTCCTTGCCGGCCGGGTCCTTACCGAACTTCACGGGTGTCTCGCCGCGGAGGGCGATGGCGTAAGTGCCGGGGGCGGCGTTGTTCCGCACGTCCACCACGATCGTGCCCTCGTTCTTGTCCTTCGCGATGGGCGTCGGCGTTGGCTGGCCGTTGTTCACGCTCACGGCCGCCTGGTTCATGTTCTGCTGTGTCGGGTCCATGAACACATTCACCACCCCCGCGCGAGCCTCCTTGTCGTTCCATGTCACCTTCACCGGCACCGTGATCTTGTCGCCGGCCTTGACCACGAGGGGACCGGACACCTTCTGATCCTTGCCATCCACCTTCACGGTGGCGGCCGCAAGGTCGGCCTTGATGCGAAACGTCGAGCGGTCGCCGCGGGTGGCGAGCACGAGCGATTGATCCAGTCGCGCGACCGTCGGCACGTTCTGGTTGTTGCCGACGGCCCAGGTGATGGTCGCCGGGCGGGCGTCCCGCGTGACGGCGTGGCCGTCGATCGTGGCCGACACCTTCACTTTGATTTCGACCTGTGCGTCGGGCAGCGTGCCGGCGGCAGAGAGGACGAGCGTGCCCCACTTCTGGTTCGTGCCGATGGTTGCGGGCGTGGCCGTCACGCCGGCGGGCAGGTTCTCCGCCGTCGCGGTCACGGGGCCGGTGAACCCGTCGTAGCGGTGAACAAACACGTCGAAGGCGACTTCGCCATCCGGCCGGGCGGTGACGGTGGCCGGGGCTTCGCGGTTGCGGGGCATGACGACTGCCCGGAAGTCGGGCTTCACGGTCCCGATCCGCAGGCGATAAAAACTCCGCGGCCCGTACCCGACGTTCGCGTCGCGGCTGCCGACGAGGACGAGGAACGTGCCATCGGCCGGGGCCGTGAACTTGATCGGCACCGGGTCGGCGTTGCGGCTGAAGAAGCTCGTCGGGTGCAGCGATTCCACGTCGTCGTCGAGCGTGGCCTCGCCGACGAGGTCTTGCTTCGTGGCTGCGTTGCGGATCGTCAGGAAACCGTCCATCGCGGAGCCGATGCGGTCGGCGAACAGCTCGACCAGGAAGGAGTCGCCCTTCTTCGCATCGAAGCGGTACCAGTCGCGGTCGTACCGCTTCTCGATCTGCCCGGCCACTTCGCCCGGCACCGTGATCGCCTCGGCCGTCTCGGGCTTGTCGTTATCCTTCGCCTGCTCTCGTGCCACCGGGCCAGCCGCGAGGTACACCGGTACCGCATTCGACCCCGGCAGCCGATACTCGAACCCGTCCAGCAACGCGGCCGACGGGTCGATCCGCCGCCGGCCCTGCAACTGCCCCGGCTGGATCGGTGGCGTGATGGTCGTTTCCATCGTCGGCTTCCCGCCCGGCAGGTTGCGGCCGTAAACGGT
>JBBQCQ010000455.1:0-4197 GCA_038318835.1 Gemmatales bacterium
TCAGGCGAACGCGGCCGCTTCCGTTTGTAGGGCGGGTCTCGAAGACTCGACCCGCCCTACACAAATAACACAAGCTACGCCGCGGCGATTTTCTCCACCTTCGTGTTCTCATCGAGGCAGATCGACGCCAACTCGCCGTTATCCTTCGTGAAGTGAACCGTCGGCACGATCACGTCGTCCACGGCCACGCGATCGACGGTCACGCCCGTCGAAAGATAACTGAGGCCGCGGAACACGCCGGCAGCTTCGGCGGGCCACGTTCGGCCGCCGACGCGGACAGTCTGCGTGACTTTGATGCGGTCGCCGGCCGTCAGCCCTTTTAGCAGGTCGATCAAGGCCGGTTCCAGGCGGCGGGTCGGCAGGACAATCTTCGGCGTCATTCGTCGTCCCTCGATTTCAGCGCCCCGCGGGTCAACGCGATGCGGCCGGTGCGAGCCAGTTCGATGATACCGTAGGGCCGCATCAGATCGACGAACGCCTCGACTTTGCCTTCCGTGCCGCTGACTTCGATCATCACGTTTTCGTGCTGAATGTCGACGACGCGACCGCGGAACGACTCAACGAGCTGGAAAATTTCCGCCCGCTTCACGCCGGAGCAACTGACCTTCAAGAGCATCAGGTCGCGTTCGACGAAGTTCTCGGCCGAGATGTCATCGACGCGGACGACGGTGACGAGCTTATCGAGTTGTTTGCGAACCTGATCGACGACATTATCGGCCGCATTGATGACGAACGTCATGCGGCTCATGTCGTGCTGTTCGGTCTCGCCAACGGCAAGACTGTCGATGTTGAACCCGCGGGAGGCCAACATCCCCGAGATGTGCGCGAGCACCCCCGGCTGATTCTGAACGAGTGCGGAGAGCACGTGGCGCATCAAAAGTTCCTACGGTGGTGGGTTCCGAGATTCTACGGACCGCCGCCCGCCGGGACAGGTGACGCCGCTACCGGGGTTCGCTCGCGGAGGTTGGCCACGAGTACGAAGAACGCCACCAGGCCATAGAACGGCAGCGACGCCAGCCAGAGATTCTCCACGGCCGCAAGCTGGTACGAGCCGAACAGGTACTTGGCCGTCCCTACCTCCTGCCCGATCACCAGTGACGGGATGTAGTAGTTCGGCAGCCAGGTCCGCAGAAATATCACCCAAAATAGGACCCGCCACGCGATTCCTTGGACATGCCACCACGCCAGCGCGAACGGCAGGCCGAGGATGAGGAAGTAATGGTCCCAGGTGATCGGCGAAACGAGGAACATACCGACCATCGCCACGGCGAAAGCCCGGTCGCGGTCGAACAGCGTTCGGGCCGTGTACGCCTGCCAGAGCACCCACCCGATCACCGCCGCCCGCGTGAGGTAGGACAGGACGGCTCCCGCCACCGGGGCGACCACGATCGCATCGACGTGTTCGTTCGGGTGCGGGTCGAAGATTCGGAGCCAGAACCCTGCCAACGACAGGTTGAAGCGGCTCGACACATAGTTCGCCACGCTCGGCACGACGGTGTAGAGGTAAACGCGAACGTCCGCGATGCCGAGTACCGCGACAGCCAGGCCGTTGAGTGCCCCAAACACTCCGACGGCGACCGCCAGCGACCTCCAACGGCGGGTGCCGAGGAAGTACAGGAACAGGAACGCCGGGACCAGTTTGAACGCGGCGACGGCACCGAGGGCCGCCCCTGCCCCGATCCGGTAGCCGAGCCGGTCGAGATACCAACTGAGGGTGATCCCCGCCATGAGGACGATGTTCAACTGCCCGTGCTGCACCTGCAAGTAGAGCGGGTAACAGGCCAGCGAAAGGGCCAGGGTCGGCAAAAGCGAGGAGGCCGAGAACGGTATCCGGAGGCCACGAATGATCAGAACCAAACTCAGTACGAATAGCGGCCAGTTCAGCAAATTCCAGACGGTGAGTGCATCCTGGAAACCGAGGCGGCCCAGCGGCAGCGCGAGCAGAACGGACACCGGCGGGTGAGCGTTCCAGGGGAGCAACTTCGCCGCGTACTCGTCGGGCAAATCCGTGTATCGGCGGGCGAGTTCCGGCAACGGGGCGTAAGCCCGGCCACCGTGCAGAACGTTGCGAGCCGAAAACCACTCCTGGTAGAAGTCGCCCCACCGCTCTCGGGTGGCGTAGGACGCCTCCAGGTGAGCCGGGCCAAACAGCACCCCGCACGCGATCAAGAACAAGAACCAACGCAGCACCCGCCACTCGCTCCAGACGGGAACGGTGACAGGTGGCGGGGGCAACTCAGGCACAGCTTACTTCCGTTCCTGCATTAGGATGTTGACGCCCTTCTTGTTGGACGTGACCACATCGAGCAGGCCATCGCCGTTCAGGTCCGTGACCTCGAACTGCGTGCCGACGCCGGAGTTGTCGTCGATCGTGTTCGGCACGAACGTCACCAGGCCGTCGGCCCCCTTCGTGTTCTTGAACCAGTAGAGCATCGCTGGGTCTTTCGACCCTGGCTCGGCTCGGCCGTGGCTGCCCGATCGCTTGCCGGTAATCAGGTCCGGTCGGCCGTCGCCGTCGATGTCCTGGAAGTGGGCCGCGTGCGTTTCGCTGACGAGTTTCGGGAACAGGTCCATCTTCTCGAAGATCGGGTTGCCGCCGGTCGCGGGCCGCTGCTTGTGCCACCAAATGCCATACTTGTGGGCCGAAGAGCTGAGGATGTCGGCCTTGCCGTCGCCGTCCATGTCCACGGCGTACATGTCGGCACACGCCTCGCCGAGGTTAGCCGGGTGGAACGTCCACGGCTTACCGGCCGCGTCGAGCGACTGCGGTTGCTCCCACCAGCCGCCGGTGCAGATCACGTCCTTCTTGCCGTCGCCGTTGATGTCGCCGACGCCGAGGCCGTGGCTGTACCGCATCGTGCCGGGGATCGGCTTGCCGGGCGCGCTCGCCTCGCTGATCGGGTGGACGTCCCACGGGGCGTTCGGGTCCTTCTCGTTCGGCGTGAAGTACGCCATCTGCCCCTCGTTGCCGTCAACCTTCTTGTCCTTCGGCTGGAACCCCATGATAAGGACCCGCTTCCCCGTGCCGAACAGGTCGGTGTAGAGCGGCGTCTCATTGCACGCGCTGTGCCCGATGACGTGCTTGGCCCAGTGGCCGTCCTTGCCCTTCGGATTCTCCAGCCAGTGGCACGGCTCACCCGGGAAGTCGATCACGATGAGGTCGGGGTAGCCGTCGCCGTTGAAGTCGTCCGCCCAACAGGCGAACGAGTGGCTGTAGTTGTTCCCCTTGCCGTCCTTGCCGAGGCCCATGTAATACTCGCCGGGCTTCTGCATCTCGTGCGGCTTCCAGTCGGGGGCCTCGTACCAGAATTCGCCGTTGAGCACGTCCTTCTTGCCGTCCTTGTTTACGTCCGCGACGGCCACCCCCTCGGAGCGGAACTTGGCATCGACGACGGTTTTCTTCCAGATGATTTTCGGAGCATCGGCCGCGGACGCGCCAGCAACAGCGGCGGTGGCGACCAGCGTGGAGAGCAGGAATCGCATGGGAAGAGGTCCTGGGAAAAGGCGGGCGAGGTTGGAAGTGATTATGGTTGTTCGCCCGTGCGGAAGCAAGCACCCGCTGCGAAGTTTGACACGGGTCGAACCCCGGCCTACGTTCCGGTATGGCATCGCGATGGCCGTTCCTCATTGTTTTCCTGCTGGCCGCGCTGCCGGCCACGAACACCCTCATCCCGACGATCGAACACGATACCTGGTGGCACCTTCGCATCGGGAAGTACCTCGCCGACACGGGCACCGTCCCGCACACCGACCCGATTTCGCGCATCGGTCAGGAGGAACACGTGCCCTGGCGGGCGTACAGTTGGCTGTACGAGTGGGCCATCTATCACGTCCACGCTGTCGGCGGCATCACCGGCATCATGTGGTTCCGCACGCTGCTCGGGGCATCATCGACGGCGGCGGTGTTCGCGTTCGTCTCCCGCCGGTCGGGCCTGACGCCGACGGGGCTGATGGTGGCCGCGGGCGTCGTCGTGCTCGTCATGCCGATGGCCCCGGAGCGGCCGTGGCACCTGACGATTGTCTTCACCACGCTGACGCTATGGGCGACGATGGCCGCCCGCGACGGGATGCCGGTGCGCCGGGCGTGGTGGCTGGTGCCGCTGTTCGCGCTCTGGGCGAACTTGCACATTCAGTATGTTCTCGGCTGGGGCGTCCTGGGCCTGGCGGTGCTCTTTCCGGGGCGAGCCTCACGGCGAA
>JBBQCQ010000456.1:0-4197 GCA_038318835.1 Gemmatales bacterium
ACGGGTCGCGGACCTTTGCCAGTACGTCGGGAGCTCGCGGCCATCGGTGAACACTGGGGAGTAGGCACGTTCACGCACAATGGGGCGAGGCCGGGCCGGGGGTTGTTGGGCGTCGCGTTCGGCCTCGCCGACCCGAGCGTGCCGGCCGACCGCGTCGCGCCGCAAGGCGCGCGCGCTGCAGCCGCCTACTTCGGCCGGTGACTACCCCGGTAGGTCGCGAACGACGTTTCCGTCTCCCACAGCGTCACCTCGACCACCGGCAAGTTCTGCTCGATTGCGTGATCGTAGATGAGCTTCGCCAGATTCTCGGCCGTCGGGTTCACGTCCAGCGTCACGTATTGTTCGCCGAGCCGCTTCAGGTCGGGGATGATCGGGTCGTCCTTGTGCAACAGCATCTTGTGGTCGAGGTGATCGTCGATCCATCGGCCAACAAGGAGCTTCAGTTGCGTGAAATCGACCACCATGCCGAGGGGGTCGAGGGCGGGCGTTTCCAGTGTGATGACCGCCTTGCCGTTATGTCCGTGCAGGTGGGCGCACTTGCCGTTGTAGTTCAGCAGACGGTGGCCGTAGCAGAACCAGATTTCCTTCGTCACGCGGAACATCGTTTCCCCTTAACTTGCATACTCGGTCGGGTCGGGCACGCCAGCGACGGCGAAGCCGGTCTGCCGCTCGCCGCACTTGTTGCACGCCCCGCAGTGTTGCCCGCCGACCGGCCGCAGGCACGAGAAGGTATGCTCCAGGGGCAACCCCGCCCCCCGGCGGATCACGTCGGCCTTCGTTAGCCCCAGGTCGGCATACGGTCGCAGAACGCGAACATGTCCGCCGGCAGCCTGCCCCACGAGGCGGCTGAAGGCGGCGTAAAAATCCGGCGTCGCGTCCGGGAAGGGGTTGCCCGCGAGTGGGGCTGTGGCCAGTTCCGGCACGCCGTTCCGTTGGCACCACAAGAGCGGCTTCGCCAGCAGCAGCACGTTGCGGCCCGGCAAATACACGGCTTCGTCCGGCGACTCTTTCCCCGGCGTGCCCTCGCCCGTCAGGCTCCAATGCGGGCCGTACAGGTCGGCGACCGGCTGCGCGAGTTCCACACACGGACGAAGGGTCGGGCAGGCGAGGGCCGCCAGGAAGCGGTTCAGGTGCGCGACCTCGGCGGCTTCCCACAGCGAGCCGACGTGGACGAAGATCGGGTAGACGGCCGGGTACGCCCGCACGGCCTCGGCCAGCAGGACAGCACTGTCCAGGCCGCCGCTGACGAGGACCGCCAGCGGGGTATCAGACCACGGCGGTGGCCAGCCATCATGGGGTGCCATCGGCCAAGTTGGGCTTGTTGAACATGCTGATGATCGGCTTCGCCTTCTCGAAGTTCACCTTGCTCTCGGCGTATACGCACGTCCCGGTATACTTGTACTTGATGTTCGCCATGAATTCCGCCTTGAACTCCTTCGAGTTGTGGTTCGACACGACCTTCTTCGACTCGTTCGGCATTTCCGAATCGTCTCCCTTGCCGAGCGGGCCTTCGTAGAGCACTGTGGCCGTCTCGGAGGCCGCGTCCTTCGACTCGCAGTCGGTGCCCACGCCGACGCGGACAGCCGTGCCGAACAGAATGTACGTGCCGTAGAACTTCGTCTGCTGGAGCGCCGCGGCGACCTTGGGGAAGTCCTTCTTGATGCTCTCGCCGATGTCCTTGGCGTATTTCGCCAGGTCCCCCTCGCACACGACCAGCGTCCAGAGATGCCCGGACGAAATCTTCTTGGCCGCGTCGCTCATCTTGCCGGCCATCGTCGTGTCCTTCGCTTTCGGCCCGGCCACGCTGGTCCGGGCGACGGCGTCTTGCTGGCCCGTGGAGAGGACGACGACGATCAGCCGATTGTTCGGCGAGTAAATCAAGGCGTTGTTCATGATCCCGCGGGCCGTCGATTTGAAGGCCGTCACGCCGTCGATGTTCGTGGCGCTGCCGAGCTTCGGCCCCATGTCGGCGAAGTTGATCTTTTCGCGTGTGCGAATCACTACCATCTGCCCGGTCACGCCGCCGCCCACCTTCCGCTTCGCGTGAATTGCATAGTCGGTGAACGCCACCGCCTGATCCTCGACACCAGGCACGGCTGCGGGCGGGGCCGCGTTGGCGAGTTCGGTCGCCACGTCCTTCACGGTATTGTTGAACTGCGGTTGCAGTTCCGTCAGGTAGCCAGGGTAGCGGGCGATCAGGCCGACATTCATACCTCGCACGAGGTTGAAGTCGCCCGGCACGTGCACCATCATCTCATCGACTTTGCCGACCTTGCCCAGCACGAGGTAGCCGATGGCGGCCACGCACCCGAGGATGACGAACCCGCCGACGGCCATCAAAATCAGGATGAGTTTGTTACTCTTCTTCTGCTTGGTCTTCCGCTTCTTCTTCGGCCCGTCGGCCGGCTTGCCGCCCTTCCCGCCCTTGTCCTTCTTCTTGGCCCCCTTCGCCTTGCCGGCGTTGTCGCCCTTCTTGCTCTTGGCGGGCTTCTCGGCGGCGTCTTCCTCGACGGGCTTCTTGGCCTTCAACGGCTTGGCCGCGAACTGATTGCCGCACTTCGGGCATTCGATGGTTTCGTCCGCGTCCGGGGCTTCCTCCAGGGTAAGCTTCGCCTGGCATTCGGGGCAGCGGGTTTGAAAGGCCATCGGGGGGCCACTCCGAACAAGTGCGGGGCACGCGGCAAACAGATGACTCATTGTTATCGCGTGCGGCCGGGCGAAGGCAAGGGAAAACGAGCGAACCGGCTGGCGCGGGTGTGCCGCCGGTTCCGACGGTGCCGGCGGCGAACCCTCCGAGTGCGACTTGACGAACGCCCGCCCGCCCGTCACGCTACAGGAATACGCCGTGCTGCCTCGCGTGGGAGATGACCGATGTTCCGCCACCGCCTCGTCCGTGCCCTCGGGCTGTTGACCCTCGCGGTCGGGCCGCTGTCGCTTGCCATATCGCAGGAACCCGACCCGAAGCCGGCCGTGGCCGTACCCGCCGGGGTGATCCAGAGTTCCTTCCGGTCGTTCGTGGTGTCCGACGAGCGGTTCGAGAAAAGCAGCCCGCGGAACCGCGCGGAGCGCATGCACGATCTGGTGATCGACAACGCCCTAAACCCGGTGGTGGCGATCTTCGCCCGTCAGCAGCCTGTGACCAACGGCACCCCCAACGCCGACCTGGCCAAGCTGACCGCCCGCATGAACGAACTGGTACTCGACAAGGAACTGAAGGCCGCCCGCCTCGGCAGCTTCGTAGTCTTTCTGACGCTGGGCAAGGAGTACCCGGAGGCCGAAGGCCGCGACCCAGCCACGAAGGACGTGCGTGCGTTCGCCGACGCTGTGAAGAAGCTAATGAAAGCAGGCACTCCGTTAGCGGTGCCGCTGTGTCTGGCCGCGAGCAAGTCCGACGCCGTGACCGCCTGGGGCATCGGCGAAACCGACGCGCTGACGGTGGTCTTCTACCGCGAGATGAAGACGATCCAGAAGTGGTCCTTCGCCGCCGATAAGCCGCCAACCGACGAGATCATCAAAGGCATGACCGACGTGATCGAGCGAGAACTGCGAGCGAAGAAGTAGAGGCGACTCGACAACTTGTCGCGCGAGAAGCTGTTATCAGCTTATGTTGCGCAGATCTCGGAATAGCTCAGTTGACCGAACGCGTGACAGGATCGCGTATTAATAGAAATCAACGGGCTGTTCCCGGCGATAAGATAATGCGTGTTTATCTCGAGCAAGCGCGAGATAATCACCTGTTCGGTGGCCGGAGGCGCTTGCGTGGCCGTGAAGCGTGGCTCAGTCGGGATAGGCTTTCGGGTCTTTGTGATCGGCGGTGGCGGCCGGGTCGCTCCTGAGCGCGGTCGCGTGGGATCTGTCAGGCATGAAGTCCGACCGGAACCCAAACCTCGTGTTCTTCCTGGTTATGTCCGCTGGCCTATGCATATTTTTGGCCGGCCGTGGGGGTCCGCGGGTCGGGCTGGCGTTCGCATTGGCCGGGCGAGGGAGGCGGCCATGTGCGACTCCCTCCGGGCAAGACGCACAGCCTCCCGCCGAGGCACAAGACGCAGCCCCAAGAACTTCATCGGGGGTAGAGTGATCCGCCGAGGATGGTTTTCGCGTTGGGACCCTCCCGTGGCGCGCACCGATACCGCGAGCCGTCCTCGCTCTCAGCATCTTGTAGGTCGGGGCGGATCATAGGGGCCCCCCGCCGCCCCC
>JBBQCQ010000457.1:0-4174 GCA_038318835.1 Gemmatales bacterium
GTCTTGCAGCAGGATCGTCGTCTTGTCTTCCTTCACAATCGTGCCAGCCAGCACGCGGCCGTCGGTCAGCGTGAGCGTCACGGCGGCGAACCCGTCGGCGATTTTCGCGTTCGGCACGAGGAGCGATTCCAGGAAGTGTTCGCGGCCCGCCTCCTTGTACTTGTCGGCGACCTTCGTCAGTTCCGGGCCGGCCACGCCGCCGCTGCCGGCGACCGTGTGGCAACGCACACACTGAGCGGCCGTGTGCGTGAAGAACATTTCACGGCCGCGCTCGGCATCGCCGCCACGGAGGCTGACCTCCCACGGGTTCGACTTGAGCTTCTCGAACGCCGCGCGGGCCTTGTCGCGGGTCGGCGACGGCCACGCCTTCATCGCGTCGAGCAGGTCGAGTTGATACTCCGGGGCCACGTCGCCGCCTACGAGCCGTTCCGCCCAGGTGTCGAGCAACTTGCCGGCTTCCGGCGTCTTCAACTTCGGCAGCATCGCCAGCGCCCGCTGCCCCTCGGCCGTCGGCGTGGTGACGTTGGCCAGTACCTCCTGAAACAGCATCGTGCCGCGATTCGGGTCGGCCGTTGCGATCAATTCGCGGGCTTCCGCTCGAATCAGCGGGGACTTGTCCTTCAGGCCGGCCGTCAGAATCGCGTCGAGTTTCCCGGCCTTCTGACTCGCGAGGAATCGCATCGCGGCCACGCGGAAGTTGGCGTCCTTCGTGGTGTCGGTGGCCCACGCCGCGAACTGGGCCGGGTCGGCCTTCACACCGATCTTTTGAATTGTGCCGATGGCGGCCGTCTGCAAGCTGCCGTTCGTCTTCGAGAGCAGGGCGGATAGGTTCGCCTCCAGCAGCGTTCGCACGGCCGCCGGATCGCGTTTCGGCAGCGGTCGCCAGAAACCGGTGACGCGGTCCCGCGGCAGCGGGTCGGCCCACTGCGAGAGGGCCGACAACGCCTCGGCCCGCACGACGGCCGAGAAGTTCGCGTTCGTGACGACGTTCAGCACCGCCGCCGCGTGATCGGCCCCACCCAGGCGGTAGGCCGCGTCGATGGCGCGCCGGGCGAGGGCGTCGCCCTCGATCATCGGTTTGTCGCCGAGCGTTGGCAGCACCGCCGCGAGTTGCGGATACAGGTCTTCGAGCGGCAAATCGTGAATCGCCCGCGCTGCCTCGGTGCGGATGAACTCGTCGGCATCGTTCAGGAACGCCGCGATGCGAGCATCCTTCAGCCGCCGCTGCACGAGCACGACGGCCAACCGCACGGCCGCACTCTCGTCCTTCGCCTTCGCCGCGACCGCGTCGGCGTCGCCGATCTTCGCGAGGGCCGCCACGCAGGCGTGCCGCAGGTACACGTCGGAGTCCTTGTTCTGCCGCAGCACGTCGAACAGCGGTTCGACGGCCGACTTCGCCTTCAGCTTGCCGAGCGACTGGGCAGCGAAGAACTTCACGCGGGCATTCGAGTCAGTGAGCGCCGCGATCAGTTTCGGCACGGCCGGCGTGAAGCCGAAGTTGCCGAACACCTTCGCTGCTTGGGCTTGGACTTCCGGGTCGGGGTCGCCGCCGAGGAAGCCGAGGACCGGCTTCAGGTAGTCGGGGCTAGTTTTCGACAATTGCCCGAGCGCCCAGATCGTGTGAAAGCGAGCGAGTTGGTTCTTCGACTGATTGAGCGTCGTCAGCAGAATCGTGACGGCCCCCGTCTTCTTCCCCTCATCATTGCCGGTCGCGAGTTCGACGAGCAAGAACTGCGTCTTCTGCCGCACCCGCTGGTCGGCGTGCGCGAGGAGTTTCTCCCACTGGTCGCCGTTCGCCTTCGTCACGCCCTCGGCTTTCAGCTTGTCGAACCCTTCGGCGAACAGCTTCTTCGTCTCTTGCACCGTGTCGCTGTCGAGCTTCTTCGGGTCGAACACCGTGTAGATGCGGCCGCCGAGGCTCTTGCCGCTCCAGTCGAGGTTGACGAAGTCGCTGACGTACAGCTTGCCGTCGTAGCCGAACTCGGCGTCGGTCGCCATGATCGGCTTCGCGAAGTCGTGGTAGTCGTCGATCTCGAAACCCGCCCCCGTCGGCTTCACGCGGAACGCTTCGAGGCCGCCGATGCCGCCGGCGTAGTTGCACATGATGAACGAATTCTTGTAGCGGTCGCCGAGGCTGGTGCCGCTGGTGAACAGGAAGCCGCTCGGGCCGGTGCCGATCTTGCCGACCGGCGGCACGATGTACGCCGGCTGGCCGGCGTTCTGCAGGTGCCACAGCCGCTCGGCGAACCACGGGGCGTTGGTGTGCGGCTCGATCGTCTGGTAGGCCATGTTCCAACCGCTCTCGCCGTCCTCGACGACGTACACCAGCCGGGCGTGGTCCCCCTTGTCGCAGTTGTTGTCGTCGGCGAACAGGTTGCCGTACTGGTCGAAGGCCAACTCCTGCGGGTTCCGCAGGCCGCGGTGGACGACTTCGAGTTCCGTGCCGTCGGCGTTGCACCGGAAGACCGCGCCGGTGCGGGGGCCGCTGAAGTGCTTGCCTTCCTTGCTGGTCACGTCGAAGCCGCGGTCGCCGACGCTGAAGTAGAGCTTGCCGTCCGGCCCGAAGATGAGGCCGTGCAGGTCGTGGCCGAGAAAGGCACAGTTCACGCCGAAGCCGTGCAGCAGTGACACCGCCTTGTCACTTCCTTTCTTGATGACGCGCAGATCGGGGATGCACGTCACGTACACATCGCCGTCGCGGGCCAGGATACCGGCGGCGAGGCCGTCGAGCGGTTCGCGGAACTGGGCGAGCACCGTCGATTTGTCGGCCCGGCCGCTGCCGGTCGTGTCTTCGAGCAGCCGCACCTGGTCGGCGTACTTCGTGAACCAGCCCATGCCGCCGTCGAACTTCTTCTCCCACTTCTGGTACATCTTCAGGCGGTCGTCGAGCGTGCGGATTTGCAGGTCGTCTTCGAGGAAGAAGCTGCGCGTGCGGTTCTCCTCGGTGCCGCGACTGAAACGGTGTTCCTCGGCCACGTAGACGCGGTTCTTCTCGTCGAGGCTGATCGCGACGGGGCTGGCGAGCATCGGCTCGGCGGCGTACAACTCGACCTTCATGCCGGGCGGCAGGCGGAACGCGGCCATCTGCTTCGTGGCGGCGTCCTTGCCGTCGGGCAGCTTCGGGGCGGCGTCGTCCGGCGGCGTCAGGGCCACGAGCGTGGCAGGCAGAAGGGCGAGCAGGGCCAGCGGTAGGAAGCGGAATCGCGACATTGGCACGTCCGGGAGAAGGGGCGGAACGGCGGGAAGTGATAGCATCGGAAATCCGGTCCTCGACGGCGAGGGCAAATAGTAGTAGGCACACTCTGTGTGCCGTCTGCTCGGCGTCGCAGCGGGTTTAGGGACGTGACCGGGGAAGGATGGAGACGGCACACGGAGTGTGCCTACTACTATGGTCGATCACCCCACGCCGATCACGAAGTTCGACCTACTCTGGCTTGCCGTCCTCGGCGGGTTGTCGTCGCTGGCGTGCGTGCTCGCGGCCGACCGCGTCGGCGTGACCTACGACGAGAGCTTCTACCTGCTGTTCGGACGAGAATGCTGGGTGCAAAAGACAGTCGCGCCGCTGGCTGTGTACGGCACCATGCCGCTGCCCATGGAGGTGGAAACGGCCCTGCCGTACTTTTGCGATGGTCGCGAGGGGAAACCGCCCGACGTGGTGCTGGCGTGGCTGCGGCTGGCACGGGCCGGCAACCTCGTGTTCTGGTGGGTGCTGCTCGTTCACGTGTTCCTGCTCGGCCGAATCGTGGCTGGGAGCTGGGCGGGGCGACTGGCGGTGGCCCTGCTCGCGGCCGACCCGAACTGGCAAGCGCATGCGGCCCTCGCCACGACGGACGTGGCCGTGTCTGCGATGATCGTCGCCCTGGCTTACCACACACTCGCCTCGGCGAACCGGCGGACGTGGGTCCGCGTGCTGCTGCCCGGCACGCTGTTCGGGCTGGCGATCCTGTCGAAGCTCAGCGGCCTCCTGTTCGGCGGCCTCACGCTGGCCGTCGTCGATCTGGCGATCCGATTCGCGGCCGGGCCGGTGCGGCGTCGGGAACTCGTGCGATTCCTCGGCCTGCTGACGGCCCGCGTGCTGGTCGGCCTCGTTGTCGCGACGGCCTACTGCGGATACGACAAGAACCCCGCCCGCACGGCCCTGCACCTCCGCGAGATGATGCCTGACCAACCGACC
>JBBQCQ010000458.1:0-4169 GCA_038318835.1 Gemmatales bacterium
GTGGACGGCCTTCGTCTCCTTCGACAGATCGGCGACTTCGCTCGCTCGTAGTTGCATCTTCGCGGCCAGTTCGTGGCTGGCGATGCGGGCGGCCAACTCTGTGTCGCCGGGCCGCTGCCGCAGGTTCTCGGCGTTCAGTTCCGTCAGGAAGTCTCGCGTGGCGGCGTCGGCGGCCGCCGACACACCGACCGGGCGGGCCAGGTTCGGGATCGGCTTGTCGGCCGTGAACGCGGTCCCCTGGAAGACGGCCGGCAGGAAGGCGCTGCCCCAGTTATTCGGCCCCACCTGCGGCACGCCACGCGGGTCGGGGATGGCGACGAATGCGGGTAAGTCGCGGCACTCGCTGCCGAGGGCGTAACTCACCCACGCACCGGCACTCGGGAAGCCGTCGAGCGTGAACCCGGTGCTCATCTGGTTCTCGGCAGGGCCGTGCGTGTTGCTCCTGGCCGTCATCGAGTGAATGAAGCACAGGTCGTCGGCGAGTTCCGCGACGGCCGGGAACAGGTCGGAGATCATCTTCCCGCTCTGCCCGCGAGGCTTAAACGCCCAGAGGGGTTTCACGAGGTTGCCGTTCGCTCCCTGGAAGGTGACGAGCTTTTCGCCGCCGGGCAGCGGCTGGCCGTCTCGCTTCACCAGTTCCGGCTTGTAGTCGAACGTGTCGAGATGGCTGACCGCCCCGGAGCAGAAGATCGCGAGGACGCGCTTCGCCTTCGCCGGGAAGTGCGGCTTGCGTGGCGCGAGCGGAGCATCGGCCTTCACGTCCGGGCGAAGCGGCGTGTTGGCGAGCAGGTTCTGCTCGGCGAGCAAAGCCGCGAGGGCGATGCCGCCGAGGCCGGTGCCAGCGTGGCCGAGGAAGTGCCGGCGGTCGAGGAAGGGGTGCATCTGTGGAAGCTCCGACAAGGCGAGCGGGGGGCGTAAGCCCCCGGCTCGCCAAGAGTTAATCCACGTACAGGAATTCGTTCGCGTTTAACACCGCCCGGCACACCGCCGGCAGGCCGTGCTGCTTCGCCACCGCAACGGCCGCTGTCAACTCTCGCTCCGTTGGTGGCCGCTGGAAGGCGAGGGCGAACACGGCCTTCACCCCGCCTTCCTTCTCCGCTTTTTCGGCGAGGTAGCCGGCCTGTTGCAGCACGAACGGGCTGTTCAGCAGATTCAGCGATTGTAGCGGCGTCGTGGAGCGGTTCCGCTTCGGCGTGATCTGTCCGCCGTCGGGGCAGTCGAAGACGCCGAACGTGTCGTCGAGTTGCATCCGCGGCTTCGTCTGGTAGATCATTCGGCGGAACTCGGCCGGGCCGAAGGTCTTCTTCGGCGTGAACACCCGCACGTAGTTGCTGTTCGGCTCGAACAGATCGAACCCCGGCCCGCCCATCGTCAGGTCGAGTTTGCCGCTGACGAACAAGATCGAATCGCGGATCGCTTCCGCCTCCAGCCGTCGCGGTGGGTAGCGCCACAAGAGCCGCGATTGCGCGTCCTTCGCCAACCCGTCGGCACTCGCGGCCGACGACTGACGGTAGGTTCGCGAGGTGACCATCAGGCGGTGCAGTTGCTTCAACGACCACTTGCGGGCGATCAGTTCGGCCGCGAGCCAGTCGAGCAGTTCGGGGTGCGTCGGCTTCGCGCCGTTCCGGCCGAAGTCGCTCGGCGTCTCGACGAGGCCGGTGCTGAAATGGTGCTGCCAGAGGCGGTTGACAATCACCCGCGCGAATAGCGGGTTCGCCGGGTCGATGACCCAGCGTGCGAGAGCCGTCCGCCGGGTGGCGTCGTCGGCCTTTTCGGCAATGTCGAGCGGCGGGCCGATCTCGCTGAGGGCGGCCGGGCCGACGAGTTCCCGCTTCGCCGTCGCATCGCCACGGTTCAGGCGGTGCGTCGGTTCGGGCGGCGTGAACCGCCCGGCATACACACGATCCTCCCGCGACAGGTCGGCGAGCTTCGCCCGCAGGTCGCGGAGTTCCTGGTCGACGGCCTGCCATCGCGGCCGGCCCGCGGCACTCAGCCCCGGCGGCACCGGCGACCCACTGCCGACCGCTTCGCGATCGTCGGACGACGCCACGACGCGCCAGTCTTCGCCATCGGTCGATACGTCGATGCGGTAGCGAGTCGGCAGGCGGTCGAGGAACTGCACCTCGCGGTCGCGGCCCCAGAGCACGCGATCGATCTCCGTCGGCGCGGCAAACTCGACCGTCACCCGGCCGCGGCCGATCTGGGCGGCGACCCAACTGCGGCCGTTGCCGTAGCGGCCGTCGATGAGGTGTTCGAGCTTATGCTTGTCCGACGGCGGATAGTCCCCGGCCGACCGCACCTTGGCACCGGCTGTTGCGAGGGCCACGTTCTTCGGAATCGGGCCGGTCGAGAAAACTTCCAACTCGTCGAGGCACGGCTCGGCGGTGGTCGTGGCGAACACGACGAACCGCACGAACTTCGCCCGCACCGGCTTGAAGCGATCAATGTTCACGCGGGCGTTCACTGGCGAACGCAGGGCCGTCGTCGCGGCCGGGTCGGCGAGTGGGTCCAGGTCTTCCCGCTGCCGTGTCGCGGTAGCGATGTCCGCTTGCACTTGTGCGACCTGCTTCGTTCGGTCGGCACGGTCGGGCGACTTCCACTCGCGGTCACCGTGCCGCACACCGGCGAACACCGCCTTGATGTGGAAGTAGTCCACCTGCGGGATCGGGTCGAACTTGTGATCGTGGCAGCGGGCACACCCGACGGTCACGCCGAGGAACGACGAGGCGGTGGTGCTGACGATATCGTGCAGTTCGTCGGCCCGCTGCTGGGCGGTCAGGACCGGGTCGGGACTCGTCACCTGATCCAGCGGCCCAGCCACCAGGAAGCCAGTCGCGGCGTCGGCCCCGACGGTGTCGCCGGCGAGTTGCGCGAAGGCGAAGCGGTCGTAGGGCAGGTCGGCGTTCAAACTTTGAATGACCCAGTCGCGGTACGGCCAGGCGTTCGGCCGCGGTTGGTTCATCTCGAACCCGTGGCTCTCGGCGAACCGCACCGTGTCCAGCCAGTGGCGTGCCCACCGCTCGCCGTACTGCGGCGACGCGAGGTAGCGATCGACGAGCTTCTCGTAGGCATCGTCGGCCGTGTCCTTCGCGAAGGCGTCCACCTCGTCGGGTGTCGGCGGCAGCCCAAGCAGGTCGAACTTCAGCCGGCGAATGAGGGTGCGGCGGTCGGCCGGCGGGTTGAACGTCAGCCCGGAGTGTTGCAGGCCGGCGGCGATGAAATGATCCACGCCGTCGGCGGTCTGCGGCTTCAGGGGTCGAAACGACCAGTGCGCCGACTCGGCCGATGGGGCTAGGAGCAACGCGAGGAGCAGGGATGTCATGGCGTGGTGTCGGCCGGCGGGAGGGTGAGACAATACGAGTTTACCACCCCCGACGGCGGTCCGCAACCGCCCATCCGTTGGCCCAGTCGTCGACACCAACGGCGTGGTTCTCCTAGCCTGGGGTTGAGTGTCGAAATCCGTTTCGCCCCCCGGTTCCCAGGGTGTCGGGCGAAGCGCCCTCAACCCTGGGCTGAGAGAACGACACCGTTGGCGTCGAAATCCAAAACCCAGAACAGATTTCCCACAAACTACCGCGACGCTGACCCGGCCGGCGGCCGCCCCCGGAACTTTCACCGGAATCGGGTGTTAAACTTGAAGGTGGCGAATTTTTGACTTGCATTGCCATCCGAACAGGCTCATGATAAAAGACTCATGCGTCGAAGAATGGATCGACGCCCCGCCGATTCAACCTGCCTGACCGCCTTTTTTCGCCTGACTGACTCGAAAACCTACCCGACCCTCTTTTTCGTTCGACCCGAAAGGTGCCCGGACATGAACTTCCCGATGCTGAACAATTCCTCCCGCCGCGACTTCGTCCGTGTGGGCGTCGTCGGCTCGCTCGGCCTGACGCTCGGCGATTTCCTCGCCCTGCAGGCCCGTGCGGACCAGAAGAGTTACGTCAGCAAGGAAGGGAAGGCCAAGAGCGTCATCCAGATCGTGCTGCCCGGCGGCATGGCCCACCAGGAAAGCTGGGACCCGAAGCCGGACGCGCCGCTGGAATACCGCGGGCCGTTCACGGTGGCGAAGACGAAGCTGCCGGGCGTGGTGTTCAACGAGAACTTCAAAGCCCTCGCCGGTGTCGCCGACAAGATGACGGTCATTCGGTCCATCGCCGGGAAGGAAGCCG
>JBBQCQ010000459.1:0-4163 GCA_038318835.1 Gemmatales bacterium
CGTGTTGTACCGGCCCCTTTTCCACGATGCAAGTAGCCAACTGCGGATTTTTCTCGAACTCGATGTCTTCTTTGTCGTGTCGCGCCGTATGTGGCAGTTCTACCGTTTCTCTTTTGTTCAACTTCCTGCCACACGGTAATATGCTGAGGTTATGCGGTGGCACAATTCTCTCCCCCTACTCAGAGTACCGCGTATGAACGCAGGTCTCGAACTCGTGCGTTCCGGTCAGCTCCTTTACACCGACGAGGTGGGCCGCGATGCTTGCGGAATCGGCGGTGTCGCCGCGAAAGACGGGAAACCTCATGCTGAGGTTGTCCAGAAAGCGCTCCTCGCGTTGAACGCGTTGGAGCACCGCGGCGGCGTGTGCGGTGCGGCCGGCGACGGAGCGGGGCTGACGCTGCAAATCCCGCAGGCGTTCTTCCGTGAAGAAGCGAAGAAACTCGGCTTCGCAGTCCGGCCCGACGACCGACTCGCCGTCGGGGTGTTTTTCATTCAGGAACGCGAACCGGCCGCCCTCAACCGCGCACGATCCATCATCCGCGCGAAGTTCGCCGGCGGCCCGGTGACGTTGCTCGGCGTGCGGCCGGTGCCGACGAACGACGACATCCTGCCGAAGACCGCCCGCGAGACGCGGCCGGGGGCCAACGAGCAGTGGCTGTTCCAGGTCGAAGGCGACGCAGCCGCGGCCGAGCAGTACCTGTACCGCCAACGGCTCGTGCTGCGCGAAGAGTTCAAGGCGGCCGGCCTCGACGTGTACGTGCCGTCGCTGTCCACGCGGCTCGTCAGCTACAAGGGCTTGCTCACCAGCCCGCACCTGTGCGACTATTTCCCTGACCTGGTCGCCCCCGGCTTCGAGTCTGGCATCGCCATCTTCCACCGCCGGTACAGCACGAACACGTTCCCGAACTGGAAGCTCGCGCAGCCGTTCCGTTTCACGTGCCACAACGGCGAGATCAACACGATCCGCACCAACCGCAATGCGGTGCAAGCCTTCTCCCGCGGCCTCACGCCGCCGCCGGTCGGCGGCGACATCTGCACGCCGAAGATGAGCGACTCGGCCAGCCTCGACGAGTGGCTCGAATACTTGCTGCTCGAACAGCACTGGAGCCTCCTTCGCGCGCTGCGTCTCTCCATGCCGCCGGTGTGGGACACGGAGGCCGACGTGTGGGGGCCGGAGGCGTTCCAACTGTTCACATACTGCCGCCGCACGATGGGCAGCCTCGCGGCGTGGGACGGCCCGGCCGGCATCCTCGGCACCGATGGAAGATACATGGTCGGCCTCGTGGACCGCATGGGCCTTCGCCCCGTCCGCTGGTGCGCCGACAAGCGCGGCTGGCTGTACATCGCCTCCGAGACCGGCGTCTTCGGCCTGGACAACACCACGATCGTGGCGAGCGGTCAGCTTCAGCCCGGCGAGATGATCGCCATCGACACCGAGACCGGCACGCGGCTCGACAGCAAGCAGATCATGGGCCGTGTGGTCGAAGAGGCGAAGGCCGAACTCGGCGACATCCACGAACTGAACCGCCGGCAGATCGTCATCACGGAAGGCTTCGACTTCAGCCGGCAGGTCGCGGACGTGGTCGGCGCCATGCTGGCCGAGCAGAACTGGACGCTCGAAAACCTGCTGCAAGCCTGCGGCTGGGACTTCGAGCGGGCGGTCTTCGTCAAGGACATGGCGAAGCTCAAGAAGGAGCCGCTGTCAAGCATGGGCCACGACCGCGTGCTGACGATCTTCAGCCAGCACCACCCGACGCTGTTCAAGTATTGCCAGCAGACGTTCGCCGAAGTCACGAACCCGCCGATCGACCCGTACCGCGAGGGCGGGGCGATGTCGCTGGCCACGTATCTCGGCAAGGCGTACCCGAACCGCGGCGAGATCGGCCCGGACGAGCTGCCGGTGAAGCAGATGGAACTGCCGTCGCCGGTCATCAGCGACGCCGTCATTGAGGAGATCAAGGCGAACGAACTACTCGGCTACAAGCTGCTCGATTCCACCTTCCCGCTGCAGGGCGGGGCCGAGGCGCTGAAGTCGGCGATTCACAAGCTCCGCAGCGACGCCGAGCGGGCCGTCCACGAGGGGTATCACGTCCTGTGCCTGTCCGACAAGGAAGCCGTCCGCCGCGGCATCGACCCGATTCCGTCGCTGATGGCGCTCGGCGCCGTTCACAATTACCTCTGCCAGCAAGGACTGCGCGACCGCTGCTCGCTCGTCGTGCAGGCCGGCGACATTCAGGAAGGCCACGACATCTGCGCCCTCGTGGCGTTCGGCGCCGACGCGGTTCACCCTTACCTGATGCTGCGGCTCGTGAAGGACGGCATCACGTACAAGCACCCGGAGAGCAAGCAGGAGATCGTCATCGCCCCCCGCGAGGCGCTGGAGAACCTCTTCGAGGCGCTCGAGGACACGATCAAAAAAGTCATCTCGAAGATGGGCATCACCACCATCGAGGGCTACCGCGGGGCGATGCTGTTCGAGGCCGTCGGCTTCGGCCCGGAACTGATGCAGTTCCTCGGCGACTTCCCCAGCCGCGTCGGCGGGCTGACGCTCGCCCACCGGGTGGACGACGTGAAGTGGCGGGTCGAGCGGGCCGACGAGATGGCGAACAAGAACCGGCCGATGGGCAAGAACATGGACTACCGGGCCTTCAACGCGAAGGTGCGGATGGCCCTGCGGGACGCCGTGCTGGAGGCCCACCCGGAACCGGCCGGTGGCGGCGGCGAGGTCGCGTACACGACGCCGCCGAAGGTGAAGGACGACACCCTCCAGGTGACGGTCAACAAGACGTTCAAGAAGTTCACCGACATGGTGAACGGCCGCGTGCCGACGGTGCTGCGCGACCTGTTCAAGATCAAGCCCGGCGCCGCCGTGCCGAAGGAGCAGGTGCAGGACGCGCTCGACATCATCGTCAACCACTTCCGCGGCGCGGCGATGAGCCACGGCGCGCTCACGGGCGCCTCGCACATGACCATCGCGGCCGCGCTCAACGAACTCGGCGGGTTCAGCAACTCCGGCGAGGGCGGCGAGTCGCGGTTCCGCAACGACATCCCGCCGCGGGCGTGGGGGTCGTTCTGGGAGAAGGTCCGCGACCAGCGGCGGGCGCACCCGGAGGTCTACACGCTCGGCGGCGACCTGCACAGGAGCCGGTTCCGCAGCCGCATCCGCCAGGTGGCGAGCGGCCGCTTCGGGGTGGACGCCGAGTACCTGATCAACGCGGAAGAGCTGCAAATCAAGATGGCCCAGGGGGCGAAGCCCGGCGAGGGCGGCCAGCTCATGGGCAAGAAGGTAACGAGCGAGATCGCCGAGATTCGCTTCGCGAAGCCGGGCACCGACCTGATCTCGCCGCCGCCGCACCACGACATCTACAGCATCGAAGACCTGGCGCAACTGATCTACGACCTGAAGGCCGCGAAGCCGGGCGTCCTCGTCTCGGTGAAGCTCGTGGCCGTCGAGAACATCGGCACCATCGCCGTCGGCGTGGCGAAGGCCGGGGCCGACATCGTCGAGATTGACGGCATTGATGGCGGCACCGGCGCGGCGATGGTGTCGTCGAAAGAACACGCCGGCCTGCCGAGCGAGATGGGCCTGTGCGAGGCACACCAGGCGCTCGTCGTCAACGGCATCCGCAAGAGCGTGAAGCTCCGCGTCGGCGGCGGCATCAAGAACGGCTGGGACGTGATTAAGTACGCCTTGCTCGGCGCCGATCAGTTCGTCTTCGGCCAGGGGTTGATGGTGTCGGTCGGGTGCATCGTGTGCAAGAGTTGCCACATCCCGAACTGCCCGACGGGGATCACCGGCAGCCCGGAAATCTTCAAGGGCCACCCGGAACACACGAAGGCGTACCTGCACGCCGTCGCGGAGGAGGTACGCTGCCTCCTCGCCGAGATGGGCTTCACGCACGTCGGCCAGATCACCGGGCGGTCGGACTTGCTCGAACGCCGCACCGACATCAAGGGCCGGCCGGCGCAGGTGGACGTGTCGAAGTTCCTGCGGGCGGACATGGCCCTCGACAAGCTGGAGGAGAAGTTCCCGCAGTTCACCGGGACCGTCGGCGTCTGCGAACCGGCTGGCCCAACCTTGAACCAGAAGCTCACGGCCGCCCTGCACGACGCGATCGACCTGGCGCAAGACGCCGCGCTGACGTTCAAGATCAAGAACAGCG
>JBBQCQ010000460.1:0-4155 GCA_038318835.1 Gemmatales bacterium
ACGGCGAGCCGATGTTGCTCGACTTCAACCTCTCGCACGACACGACCAAGGACCGCGACCGGCTGGGCGGGACCATCCCGTACATGGCCCCCGAACAGCTTCAAGAGTTGATCGTTCGGAATGGCCCGCGGGTCGATGAGCGAAGCGACCTCTACAGTTTGGGCGCGCTAGCGTACCAACTCTTGACGCGCGAGCTGCCGTTCCCGAGTAAGGGATCAATCCCCTACGTCCTCGAACATCGACAGCAACTGCCCTCAGTGCTGGACAAGAACCCGAACGCGACGCCCGCAGTCGAGTCGATCGTTCTGAAGCTACTTGCGCCGAACCCGACCGACCGCTATCAGACCGCTCTACAACTGAAAACCGACATCGAGCGACAACTGGCGGACTTGCCGCTGCTGACGGCCTCGGATCGTTCGGTTTCGGAGCGATTCAAGAAGTGGTCCCGACGAAACCCGCGTCTGTTTCGCCGGTTAGCCGCCTGCCTGGTCGTCGGCGCGGCCGTCACGTATGGGGTTGTCGTTCACCGAAAAGAAGTGGCTCTCGAAGGAGTCACGCTCACGGCCCAGGCGCGGGGGATGCAATCGCAACTGGCGAGCATCCGCGTCGATGTGACCGCCTCCGGGAACACGCCGACTCGTGTCCGCGGGACCGAGCGGCTGGTCGAAGTGCTGCGACCGTACGGCTTGCCCGACGATCAAAATTGGCGGCACAACCCCCAGTTCCGCCGCCTGCCAGACGACATCAAGCCCGCGGTTGCGGCCGACCTCGGCGAACTCCTCTTGCTGCTCGTGCACGTTCGCGAACAGGACGGCCTGGCCGAGGATCAAGCGATCCGGAACGCGGCCGCGAAGGATGCCCTCCGGCTGAACCGCCTCGCCGAGGGTTGTTTCGAGCACGAGGCCACGCCGCCGTTTCTGGTCGCTCAACGGCTGGCCCTCGAAGCGGCCCTCGGTGTGGAATCGCAGTTTGTCATCGTCCCGGACGCCACATCGCCGCGCGATCACTTCCTGAATGCGGTTTCGGCGATCGCAGCGGGGAAGTTTCGCACGGCGGTCCCGATGCTGGAACGAGTCGTCGCGGGGGAACCCGGCCACGCGGCCGCCCACTTCGCCCTGGCCGTTTGCCGGCAGCAACTCGGCCAATATGCGAGGGCGTTGGAGCGATTCGATACGGCCCACGCCTTGCTACCGAACGACCCGCGGCCCGTGTTCAAGCGCGGCCTCGTCTACGGTGCCCAGCACAAGCCCGCCCTGGCCGAGGCGGAGTTCACGCGGGCAATCGAACTCGACGCAACGCTCGGCGAGTCGTACCGCAATCGAGCCATCGCCCGCCTGCAACAAGGGAAGCTCCGCGAAGCGGAAGCCGACCTGACCGCTGCCCTCGATCGGGACCTCTCGGCGCTGCAAGTCTTTTCGCTCCGTGCCCAGACGCGGGCGAAATTGGGCGACCGGCGCGGGGCGGATGCCGACCGCAAGGCCGCGCAAGCCTACGAGCCGCGGACCGAGTCCGACTTCCTGACCCGTGGCCTAACCCGCCTGCCTGCCGATCCGAAAGGCGCGTTGGCAGACTTCGTGGCGGCGAGCCAGTTGAACCCCCGCTCGTTGCCCGCCCTTCAGAATCAGGCTTACGTCTATTCCGACCTCTTGCACGACAGCGATCGGTCGCTAGCTCGCGTGACCCAGGCGGCCGAGTTGTACCCCGAGTACGCCCCCGCGCGGGCCGGGCGGGCCATCTTGCTCGCCCGCCTCGGCAAGCGGGACGAGGCCCAACGCGAAGCTGAACAAGCTCTCGCGCTCTCGGACGACGCGATGCTGACGTACCAGGTTGCCGGCGTCTACGCCCTCACCTCGAAAGCGCAGCCGAAAGACGCCGACCGTGCGTTCGACCTGCTTCGACAAGCCATCCGCGACGGATTTCGGGATTCCCGAACGCTCGTGACCGACCCCGATCTACTGCCTGTTCGCGACCGTGCCGAGTTTGCCTTGCTCTCCAATGCCCTCCGTGATTTATCCCAAGAAGCAAAACCGAGAAAGGAATAAAGATGAATCGCCCCATTCGTATGAACGTCACCCAGCTCGAGGATCGCAGCGTCCCCGCGACCTTCGGCTACACGTGGGTGAACGCCGACAACATCACGTATAGCGTCGTCCCCGACGGGACGGATGTAAACGGCGTGAAGTCGACGCTGAAATCCACCCTCGGCGCGACCATGACGGAATCGGTTTGGTCGGCCGAAATTCAGAATGCCTTCCAGTCCTGGGCGAACGTCGCCGCCATCGAAATCTCACCCATGTGGGACAGTGGCGATCCCCTGGGGACCTCGGCACCGATCCAGGGCAGTTCGCGGTTCGGCGACATTCGCCTCTCGGCTCGGCCACTCTCAAGAAATGTGCTCGCGATTACGAATCCGCCCGACCTGATGAGCCCGTGGGCCGGCGAGATCATTCTCAACAGCGATAAGGCCTTCACCCTCGACGGCGCGAAAGGAACCACCGCCCTCCGACGGGTGCTGTTGCAGGAAGTGGGGCACGCCCTCGGGGTGGCCAACAGCACCGTCCCCGGTTCGGTCATGTACGAACAGGGCGGCAGTGCCAGCATGAACGCGAGCGATGTTGCCGCCATTCAGGCGCTCTACGGGCCGCGACTGAACGACCGCTACGAGGGGAAGAACGGTAACAACACAATCGGGTCGGCGACGGAACTGACGTACATCTCCAGCATCGGCAGCGTGACCTCGGGGGAAGTCACCACGGGCGAGAACCTGTTGATCGCCCGGGCCGGACTGACGGCCGGCGATGTCGATTATTATTCCTTCAAGCAACCGAGCGGCTCCTCCACCTCGCTCGTGAGCGTCCTCCCGCAAGGCATCAGCTTGGTCCGCCCGCGGGTCCAGGTGTTCGACGAAGACGGGAAGCTCATCAACACTTCAACGCCCTCGGCATGGTCGAACAACAACTATGTCATGCTTTCCAAGCTGAAGCCGGGAAGCGATTACACCATTCGCGTCGATGCGGAACCGGGAACCCCCTTCGCAGTTGGGGGCTACCGCATTGGGGTCGGATCGCCTCTGGCGTCGCTCGCTCAACAGATGACCGACCTGATTGCGAACGTCGATGGGAACATCAACCCGATTGTCCTGGGCGAAGACACCGGAACCGAGACCGCCTCGAATGACACGCGGCAGACTGCGACCGATCTTGGCACGATCGCCTCGGCCGGCAACGCCCGCTGGGATTTGGCCGTCGCCTCGCAGTTCTCCACGGCCGGAGACGTTGACACGTACAAGATTCGCACCAAATCGAATACGCCGTCCGTCATGCTCCTGGCCGCCTGGTCGGCGGACGGTGCGACCCCCGACGTGACCGTCACGAACGCGAAGGGGACCGTGCTGAAGTCGACCGTGCTGACGAACTCGTCGTCTGCGAACGTCCTTCAAATCGAAGGGATCAAGGGGGGTACCGACTATTACATCTCGATCCGAGCCGCGTCGTTCGGGAGCGGGACCAAGGCCAAGAGTTATCGCTTCGGAATCGACTTCCGCCCGGACGCGATCACATTGCCCACGCTCGCAGCCGGCACGTTGAGCAGCCAAAAGCCGCAACTGAAACAGACCTTCACCGTCACGCGCAGCCAGGGCTTCCAGTTCACTCTCTCGGCGACCGACACCACGAATACCGTGGCCACCGCCGCCCGGTTCACGGTGTTCAACGCCGCGGGCACGGCCGTTTTCACCATCGTCGCGAAGCCGGGCGAATCGGTATCGGGCCTCAGCATTCTGCAACCGGGCAATTACACCGTCATCATTGTGGGTGCGTCTATTAATGGTTCGGCCTTCAGCGGCCTCAAGATCGACGCCCGATTCGTCTCCCTCACGGATCCCATCGGGCCGATGCTCGCGGGCGGCTACACCGACGACACAACGGCGAACCGAACGTCCCCGCCGACCTCGCCACCGCCGACCACAATCTCCCCACCGCCGCCGTTGCCCTCCACAGCGGACGACGGCTACATCATGGTGCCCGACCCGATCTTCGGGACCGGCTTCCTCACCCTCAACGACCCCTATAGCGACCCGTGGTGGTAAGCTCCGAACGTCGTCGTTTCTCTGCCCCGATTCCTACCCTGGTACTGCCCGTGCCCAACGCGATCGCC
>JBBQCQ010000461.1:0-4143 GCA_038318835.1 Gemmatales bacterium
CATCGGTCGGAAGTTATCGCAGGACTATCGCATGACCGAGGGGGCCGCGTACCAGCGACAGGCCCTGGAAAAGGACAAGAACTACCAGCCGGCGAAGCTGCAACTCTGCCAGGACTTGCTCCGACTCGGGCAGGAGGCCGAAGGCTGGAAGCTCGCATCGGAGGTATTCGCGTCCGACGGGTACAACGTGGTTGCGCATAACCTCGTCACGCTCCGCGACCACCTCGCGAGCTTCCGCACCGTCGCCGGCAACGGCATCTTGCTGCGGATGGACGCGAAGGAAGCCGACCTGTACGGCACCCGCGCGATGGCCGTGCTGACGCGGGCACGGGATACTCTGACGAAGAAGTACGGCGTTACGCTCGATCGGGCGGTGACGGTCGAAATCTTCCCTCGCAAGCAGGACTTCGCCGTGCGCACGTTCGGCCTACCAGGTGCCGACGGCTTCCTCGGCGTCTGCTTCGGCCCAGTTATCACGGCCAACAGTCCCGCGTCGCAGGGGAAGGAACCGTCGAATTGGGAGGCCGTCCTGTGGCACGAGTTCTGCCACACGGTGACGCTCCACAAGAGCAAGAACAAGATGCCCCGCTGGCTGAGCGAGGGGATTTCCGTCTACGAGGAGACGCAGGAGAACCCGGCGTGGGGCCAACGCCTGACCCCGCGGTATCACGCCATGATGACTGGCGACGACCTGACACCGCTGAGCCAACTGAGTTCGGCCTTCCTCAACCCGAAGAGCGCGTTGCACGTGCAGTTCGCGTACTTCGAGTCGGCCCTCGCGGTCGAGTTCCTCATCACGAACTACAAGTTCGACGCACTCAGACTGATCCTCGACGATCTCGGTGCGGGCCTGCCGATGAACGAGTCGCTCGAACGTCGCACGGGCCGTCCACTCGCGAAGCTCGACACCGACTTCGCCGCGTTCGCCCGCACCCGTGCGAAGGCCGTCGCCCCCGAGGCAAACTGGGACAAACCGGCCCTGCCGGACGACGCCGACGCGGCGGCACTTCGTGTGTGGCTGGACAAACACCCCAAGAATTTCTTCGGCCTGCTCCGACTCGGTCAGCGGTTGCTCCGCGACGAGAAGTGGGCCGAGGCCGAGACGATCCTGAAAGAGTTTCGCAAGTTGAACCCGCAGTACATCGGGGCCGGCAACGCTTACGAATCGCTCGCGGCCGTCTACCGACACGCGAAGGATGCGGCGAAGGAAGCCGCCGTTCTGGAAGAACTCGCGAAGTACGACGCCGACGCGCTGCCGGCCTTCCAGCGGCTCGCGGAACTGGCGGAGGCGAAAGCCGACTGGCCGGCCGTGGCCCGGAATGCCGGCCGGATGTTGGCCGTGAATCCGCTCATTGCGGCTCCGCACCGCAAACTGGCGAAGGCGGCCGAGCAACTGAAAGACCACGACGCGGCGTTGACCGGCTATCTGGCGGCGCTCTCCTTTTCCCCGCCGGACGCGGCCGACCTGCACTATCGACTGGCCGTGCTGCACGACGCGAAGGGGGAGCGAGACAAGGCGAAGCGCGAAGTGCTGAAGGCCCTCGAAGACGCGCCACGATCACGCGAGGCGCACACGCTGCTCTTGAAACTCACCAACGTGCCCGCGGAGAAGAAACCATGACCCGGACGCGGCGGCTGGTGATGGCCGGTTCGCTGTTGTTGTGCCTCACGGCCGGCCTCGTGCTGGCGCAACGGCCGTTCTCGGGGCGGGGCATCGAACTCCCCACCGACCGGGCGGGCGTGCCGAACTGGCAGAACGCCGCCGACTTCAAGCGGGACGTGTTCACCTTCGTCCGCATCGAGTACGACTCGTACCGCGGCGGGCGACGCGGCGGCGGAAGCTGGACGACCGACTGGCCGGACGCCGACCTGAATCTGTCCTTCCGTTTGCAACAGCTTACCTCGCTGAAGGTGAACCCCGACCCGATCACGCTGCGGCTGATCGACCCGAAGCTCTTCGACTACCCGTTCATCTATATCGTCGAACCCGGCCGACTATTGTTCGCGGACGAAGAAGTCGTGGCCCTGCGGAAGTACTTGCTCAACGGCGGCTTCCTGATGGTCGATGACTTCTGGGGCGACAGCGAATGGGAGAACTTCCACCGGGAGATCAAGCGGGTATTCCCCGACCGCGAGCCGACGGAACTGCCGCTCGAACACGAAATCTTCCACTGCGTCTACAACCTGAAGGAGAAGCCGCAGATTCCGAGCATCCAGGCAGCATGGCAGGGTAAGGCCGAGGGCATCACCTGGGAGTGGGGCCACGACGGCAACGTGAAGGATGTGCATTACCGCTCCTTGTTCGACGACAAGGGCCGCATGATGGCGATCATCTGCCACAACACCGACAACGGCGACGGCTGGGAGCGAGAAGGGGAAGACCCGTGGTACTTCCGCGAGTTCTCCGAGAAGAAGGCGTACCCGCTGGCGATCAACATCGTCACCTACGCGATGACACATTGAGGACCGAAGACCGATTTCACCGCAGAGAGCACATGAGGTCACGAGAGGAAAACTGTAGAGAGTTCTGAATGACCGATTTTGAACTCCCTTCTCTCTCTGCTTTTTCTCCCGTGCCCTCATGTGCTCTCTGCGGTGCAATCGTTCTTTGAAGAGGAACAAGCGTGACCGAGTTCGAGCAAGAAAAGCAGGTCGTCGAAAAAATCCGCGAGAGTAGTGGGCGGATCGAGCGCGAACTGGGGAAGGTCATCGTCGGCCAGAAGGAGGCGACGGGGCAGATTGTCACGGCACTCTTCGCAGGCGGGCATTGCCTCATCACCGGGGCACCGGGGCTGGCGAAGACGCTGCTCGTGCGGTCGGTCGCGCAGATCTTCCACTTGAAGTTCTCGCGCATTCAGTTCACCCCGGACCTGATGCCGGCCGACATCACCGGCACCGACATCCTCGAAGAAACCGGCGAAGGCCGACGGCAGATGAAGTTCGTCAAGGGGCCGATCTTCGCGAACGTCATCCTCGCGGACGAAATCAACCGCACGCCGCCGAAGACGCAGGCCGCCCTGCTGGAAGCGATGCAGGAACACCAAGTGACGGCCGCGGGTGTGCGCTACCCGCTCGACGAGCCGTTCTTCGTGCTGGCCACGCAGAACCCCGTCGAGATGGAAGGCACGTACCCGCTGCCGGAGGCGCAACTCGACCGCTTCCTGTTCAACGTGGTCGTGGACTACCTGCCGGAAGACGACGAAGTCGCGGTGGTGAAGGCGACGACGGCCGGCAAGCCTCTCCCCATCGAGCCGATCTTCGACGCAGCCGACGTGCTGCGGTTCCACGAGGTCGTGAAGAAGGTGCCGGTGGCCGATGATGTGGTGCGGTACGCCGTGCGTCTGGCGGCGGCGTCCCGGCCGGGGCAACCGGGTGCGCCGGACTTCATCACGAACTGGGTGAGTTGGGGGGCCGGCCTGCGGGCGGCACAATCGCTCGTTCTCGGGGCGAAGGCTCGGGCACTGCTGGAAGGCCGCTATCACGTCTCACCGGCGGACATTCGCGCACTGGCCCACCCCACTCTACGGCACCGTGTGTTGCTGAGCTATCGGGCCGCCGCCGACCGCGTGACCGTGAACACTGTCATCGACCGCCTGCTGGACCACGTCAAGGAGGGCGTCCGCTGATGGCCGCCGCCACCACCCTCGGGCCGGCGTTCATCGACCCGGCCGCGCTCATGCGCATCAAGAGCCTGCAACTGCGGGCCAGGGTAGTCGTCGAAGGATTCGAGAAGGGTCTGCACCGCAGCCCGTATCACGGATTCTCGGTGGAGTTCAGTGAGTATCGCCAGTACACACCCGGCGACGACCCGCGGTACCTCGACTGGCGGCTCTACGCCCGTAGCGACCGCTACTACATCAAGAAGTTCGAGGACGAAACCAACCTCCGCTGTCACCTCGTCGTGGACGGGAGCCGGTCGATGGGGTACGCCTCCGGGGCGGTTACAAAGTGGGACTACGCTCGCACGGCCGCGGCCACGGTGGCGTACTTTCTGTCGCGGCAGCGCGACGCCGTCGGGTTGGCGACGTTCGAGGACCGCGTAATCGACTACCTGCCGCCGAAGTCGCGGCCGGGGCATCTTGCGCATCTCATGGCGATCCTCCACCGCGAGCCGGCGGGGAGGGGCACCGACCTGGTGCGGCC
>JBBQCQ010000462.1:0-4120 GCA_038318835.1 Gemmatales bacterium
CTTATCGTCGGTCACGAAGACAATTAGGACTTCTCCATCCCATGACGCGCCAGATTCGCCAGTTTTGTAGTCATAGGCGATATTTGGCTCACCACAGTAGCAAAGCCACTTTGATTCGCCCTCTTCCCGCACTCCGCGAAAGATGGCGTTAGGACTCTTCAAAATCTGCGGCACTGAAATGGCCAACTCTCTGGCGGGACCCATTCCGCGTCTCGCAGTTTCTTGAATTTTACGCTGTCTTAGGAAAAGTGTACAAACTTTGCCGGTCACTGGCTCGATTGCTTCCACTGGACGACAGTCACGGGGGATGAGTGGATCGTTAACAGGAGCCATCAGGGCGTCTCGGCACGGGGGTTCGGTAAGGGTGTTCAATCCTACCGCGCCGAGTGCGGTTTGTTCCATTTATCGCATCGGAAATTTGACAGTCCAGGGTAGTTCTACTTGGCTCTCTGGTTCGATGCTGCCGCCGAACCCAACCTCGATCCCCATCTCGAACATCTCGTGGATGCACACGACGACGTTGTGACACACGAGCTTTGCCAGCACTTCGTTCTTCATCGCCGTCTCGGTCTTCGCCTTCACCGAGTCGCCGAACTTCCGTTTTATCATGCTGAACGTGCTCTCGACGTTCGACCGCTTGTGGTAGTGCCGGCAGAACTCGTCGCGGTGCAGGCTGAACTCGTGGAACAGTCGCCGCCATGCTTCCCCGTTCTTGTCCGGCCGCGCCCCGCTTTTGAGCGGCAGGTACGCCTTCCCGCCCAGTTTCTCCACGAGTTCCAGGTTCTTCCGCGACGTGTACGCCTTGTCCGCTGAGACTTCGCGGATGGTGAACCCTTCGGCCGTCTTCGCAAGCAGTTCCGGGAAGTAGTTGCCGTCGTGCCCGTCTCCGATGGCGACGGCCGTGACGACGTTTGTCCGCACGCCGCAGGCGATGTGCGTCTTGACCCAGTCGGCCTTCCGCCGCTCGGTCCCGTGCTTCACGTCGAAATACTTGATGAACCGATTGGAACTGAACCCCGACGAGTCGATGGCGAAATCCGACTCGATGGCCGTCATGGGCAACGCACTCTTCGTCACGAGATCGACGAGGATCGGCGTCGTCGCCTCGTCTTCGAGCGTGCGGAGGACGACGTTGAAGTGCGGGGCGTGACCAGTGTGCCCGTCGGTCACAGCGTTCTGTAGGTCGGTCGTGAACCGCCGGCCGGAGAACCCGGAGTACACCTTGTACGCGGTCGAGAAGATGGCGTCGGCGACCGGTACCGGCGGTCTGCCGCGGGTGGTCGTGCGGACGGGTTCCGGGATGGTGCCGCACAGGTCGGCGAGTAGGCCGCAGAATAGCCGCTTCTCGCTCGTCTGGGCCTTGTTGTAGTTGACCCAATCCTGCTTGTACGTGGGCCGGGGCGGAATCTCGTTGGCCGCGTAGGCGTCGTGCTGGCCGACAGTCTGTTCGGGACCGTGACCGAATTCCGCGAGCAACTGGCGGCCGACGGCCCGATGTACTGCGTTGGCATCGACTCGACGTTGAATGTGGTCGCGGCGGACGCGGATCTAGGGCCGGTCCCGGCGTCCGGGCCGGGGCGAAATCGCCCCGCGTCAAGGAATGGGCGTTGGACCACGCGGCGGACTTCCGCGCCGTGACGTGGCGGAAGGGGACCAAGGGAAAGATGACCGGCCGGTTCGCCGCCTGGCGGGCCCGACCGGCGCACAAGCTCTCGAGCGGCCGTGCGCCGAGGGCCGCCTGTTAGCTGCTGGCCGAATGGCCGGCGGGGACGGATCAGCCGGCCAACTACTTCTTCAGCAACCTGCCGGCCGCGACGAGCCTGAAGCGATTGGTCGCCGTGGCTAAAAGCCGCTGGTGGGTGGAACACAGCTACCGGGAACTGAAAGACGAGTTGGGCTTGGACCACTTCGAGGGTCGGACGTGGCGGGGATGGAACCACCACGCCGTCCTCGTCCTGATGGCCTACGCCTTTCTCCAAGACCTCCGCCGAACGCGCCGAAAAAAAGTCTCGCCGAGTTAAGCCTTCCGGTCCCGCGGGAGCAATTGCAAGCGGTGCTCGCATGCTGGTGTGCCCGCTGCCCGCTCTGTCGACAAACCGTGCCCGAACTCCTCGGCAAGCGACCGCCATAGCTAACGGAGGAATACTAATGGTTTTCTGGCCAGAAAGGCACATTCTGTCAGCCCAGGTCCGAGCAAAGCGCAGGCCTGGGACCAACTGAAATGAACGGCCCCTTCAGGGCCGAAACTCCGGTCTACGTTTTACCCAGGCCTGCGCTTCGCTCCGACCTGGGCTGATAGAACCGGCCTTTCAGGCTGGAAAGACATCATTATGATCATCTTTCGCCATCGCGTGGAAAGCAAGCTTGCCGTCAATCGTCCTCCTCGTCTTCCTCCTCGTCCTCCTCTTCGTCGTCGTCTTTCTCTTCCTCGGCTTCGTTGTCCATCGCGCCTTCGACTTCCATGAAGCCGGCGAGCACCTTCGGATTGCGGAGCGAAATGATCGCGAAGATGCCGGTTAGGGCGAGCGGGATGCCGAGGACGGCCCCGGTCATCGCCCAGGTGTACGATTCGAGGTTCTGCATCCGGCTTGCACCCAGCAAGACCAGCGCGGCCCAGATGGCGATGATGACGCCGAAAAGCATCCACGGGATTTGATCGGCGTAGTCGTCGTCGCTCGGCGAGACTTCGGAGAAGACTAGCGGGAAGGCTCCATAGATAATCACGAAGAGGCCGATGACGAACGTCAGGACGCCGGACGCGACGAGCAGGTTGGCCGGCATCACGAGGAGCGACATGGCCGGGCCGCGGGCACTGCGCTTCTTCTTGTCGTCCACGCCGTCGAAGCGGACCTTCTTCTTCGCTTCCTTCTGCTCCTCGGTGTCCACTTCCGTCACGAGGCCGTAGGGGTTGAGGTCGCCGTCCTCGCCATCGTCAGCCGGCTTCGTCGCGGCGGCGGGTTCGGCCGGCTTCGCGGGGGCCGGGGCCGGGGCCGGGGCCGGGGCGTCCTTCACTTCCTTCACCTTCGGCACGAACGCCGTCTGGCACTCCTTGCACCGAATCTTCTTCCCCTCCGGGGGGCGGCTCTTCGCCTTCAACTCGGCGTCGCACTCCGGGCACTTCATGACGAACATGGGGCAACTCCACAACGGCCGGGCGGCGAACAAACCCACTCGCATCCTATCGCGGCGTCACGGCTTCTGCCAGACACTCATGACCGCGAGTTGGCCGAGGACGCGCACTTTCAAGTCGCGCTGCTGCTGCCAGCCGTGGGCCTTCACGGCTTCGCGAAGCGTGACCGACTCGGCCACCAGGAAGACCGCCCGGCCACCGGGTCGCAGGACGCGGTTCCATTCCTTCGCGGCCGCCTTATACAGGCCGGGGATCAGTTCCGGGGCCATCAACTGCTTGCCGAACGGCGGGTTGGTGATGATGCGATCGACAGATTCGGACGCCAGCGGCAGGGCGGTCGCGTCCCACCGGCACAGGTCGGCCGGGCCGAGGCGTTCGATGTTCGCGTTCGCATTCACCAGCGTCGTGGCGTCGATGTCCCCGCCGATCACGCGAACGTGCCCGGCCTTCCGTCGTCGGCTGAGTTCGATCTGCTCGGCGAGGATGGTGCCGGCCCCGCAGAACGGGTCCAGCACGGTCATGCCCGGCCCCGCCCCGGCGAGGCGGACCATCGCCGCGGCGACTGTTGGCCGCAGCGACGCGGCCACGTGCTCGCGCTTGTAGGTGCGGTGCCGCATGGTGCGGTCACTCAGGCGAACGCCGCACACGGCCGTGCGGCCGGTGATGGTCAGCCAGATTTCCAGCCAGGCGTTTTCGTCGGCCGGTTCCCAGGTGCCGGGGATTTTCCCCTTCAGCCCGTCGGCCATCGCGTCGAGGGCATCGACCCGGCGGAAGCCGTGCTCGCCCGTCATCTGGCAGACGAGGTGGAACGTCGGCTTCCCCTTCGTCTTCGGGCGGACGGAGTGGTGGATGCGGAACAGGTGCGGCCAGTCGGCCTTCTTCGCCGTCCAGCGGGTGATGGTCTGGAGGTCGGCCGCCTTGTACGTGAGCGAATCGGAACCCCACGCCAGCAGGAACACGTCCTCGGTGGTGCGGAGCTTCAACACGTCC
>JBBQCQ010000463.1:0-4105 GCA_038318835.1 Gemmatales bacterium
AGCACCGTGTTGCTGGTCTGGAAGACGTACTTCAGGTCTTCGGTCATCTCCGCGAGGATTGCCTTCGCTTCCGCCGAGCGGTGGTAGCCGACGGGCTTCGCGAGTTCCAGCAGCGTTTCTTCGGGAACGGGCGTCGGGCCAGGGGTGAACAGTCGCGTCTTCATCTCGTGTGGTCCTTCGAGAGGCAAGAAATCACAACAGTCGTCTTACGGATGAAAACCGAAAAACGGAACGCGGATAACGCAGGATTTTGAAGACGCGGAAAACGCGGGATAAAACCAAGAATCGGATTTGGTTCTGATCCGGTTTACATCCGCGTCCGCAGGTCCGCGTCCTGCGCGTGCCGTTTTGGGGTCTTCGCGCACCTGCACTTGACGCCGTTTGCCGACTCGTTGCAGAATCGCGGCCAGTTAGCAATTTTGAGGGGAGCGGTTCATGCGGCAGGCTTTGCTCGCCAACGTCCGGTGGTTGACGACGACGCACGGGTTACTCAGCCTGGTCGCACTGCTCGTCCTCGTGTCGTGGGGGCAGTCGTGGACCAAGTCGGTAAAGAAATGGAAGGTGAAGAACGCCCCGGTGACGTGGTACGGCCCGTACGAGTTCATGGCCCTCGACTTCCTGCACAACTTCCAGGCCGCGAACTTCTGGGCGAAGGGGCACGACCCGTACCGCGAAGACTTCCAGGACCCTATCGGCCGGAAGCTCTGCTACCCGCCGGTGGTGGTGCTCTGCTTCGGGTGGTGTGCCCTCTTCTCCGTGAAGAAAGCCATCGCTGTCTGGACGATCGCCCTGGCGGCGTTCGCCGCGATGGGGGCGGTGGCCGCGTGGCGGTCGCGGCAGTCGCTGGGGTTGGCCCCCGTTCCGATCTTGGCGGCAGTGGCCGCGATCGTGACTTCGGCCCCGGTCGATTTCGCGATGGAACGCGGCAACTACGACCTGATGCTCGTGCCACTGGTTCTGCTTATGGCTTGGGGCCTGCGGCGAACCGGTTGGCGAGCGGACCTCGTCGTGGGTGCCGCCCTCGGCCTCGCGGTCTGCCTGAAGGTTTACCCCGCCCTACTCGTCTTCCCGCTGCTGGTCCTGCGCCGGTATCGGTCCGTCGGGTTCACAATGGTGGCCGGGTTGGCGTTTCTCGCGTTCCAGTTCCAGAACCTGCCGATCTTCGTGCAGAACCTCCGCGACCTGGCCGCCATCACCGACGAGAAGTTTCACAACTTCTCGGTCCTGCCGGCCACGCACTCGATCACGTTCGCGTGGGCACCCCTCTGGCGGGAGACGCGGTTCGCGTACCTGACCAAGATTCCCGGCTCGGTCGCGGCCGTCGGCATCGTCGGCTCGCTGCTGCTCTGGGTCGGCTTCCACATTCGCCGGTGCCCGAACCCGCGGAACGTGATTGTGCCGTTCCTGCTCTGGACGGCGGCCGCGGCGACGTTCGTGCCGCGGGTGTCGAACGACTACAACCTGTTCTTCCTGCCGATGGCCGCCCTGGCCGTGTGGGACCGCCGCGACTCGGTGCTGTTGCACGTGGCCCTCGGCCTGACGTGCGTGTGGGTGCAGCCGCTGGCGTTCGGCCTCAGCCTGAGCGTGCTCGTCGGATTGAAGGTCGTTTCGCTGGTCGCCGTGGCCGCGTGCCTCGTGCGGCGCATCCGGGAACAATCGGCGGAGCCGGGCGTTCCCACGGTCGTGCTTTCGGCCACGGCCGTTGTCTCTCTCCCTCGACCATCGCCAACAACGGAGTGTTGCCATGTCGAATAATTCGCAGGTGCTCGGCCCCTTCCGCGTCCGCACCGACGCCGCCCACACGCCGGGCCCCGCCCCCTTGAAGGTGACGGTCGGCGACTTGCAAATGGGCGAGAAGGAGAAGGAATATCTCGGCCAGGTGATCGACAGCAACCGCCTCTCTTACGGCCCGTTCACGCGGCGGTTCGAGGAGATGTTCGCGGAGATGCACGATTGTAAGTTCGCCATCTTCTGCAACAGCGGCACGAGCGCGCTGCACATCGCGCTGGCCGCGATGAAGGAGATGCACGGCTGGCAGGACGGCGACGAGATTCTGGTGCCGGCGGTCACGTTCGTGGCGACGAGCAACGTCGTCATCCACAACAACCTCACGCCGGTGTTCGTGGACGTGGACCCGCTCACGTACAACATGGACCCCGCGAAGATCGAGGCGAAGATCACGCCGCGAACGCGGGCGATCCTGCCTGTTCACCTGCTCGGGTTGCCGGCCGACATGGTGGCGATTGATCAGATCGCCAAGCGCCGCGGGCTGAAGATCGTGGAAGATTCGTGCGAGACGATGTTCGCGAACTGTGCCGGGCGGAAGGTCGGGTCGTGGGGCGACATCGGCTGCTTCTCGACGTACATCGCCCACTACATCGTCACCGGCGTCGGCGGCCTCGCGACGACCAACGACCCCGACCTGGCGATCATGCTGAAGAGCCTGATGAACCACGGCCGCGACTCGATTTATCTGTCCATCGACGATGACGACGGCGTCAACAAGAAGCAACTGTTCGAGATCGCCGCCCGCCGGTTCCGGTTCGTCCACCTCGGCCACAGCTTCCGCGCCACCGAGATGGAAGCCGCCATCGGCCTCGCGCAACTGGAGCGCAAGGACGACATCATCGCCCGCCGCACCGGCGTTGCGAAGCGGTACCGCGAACGCCTCGCCGGCCTCTCCGACGTGCTGCAACTGCCGACGATCCCGGCCGACCGCGACCACGTGTTCATGCTGTTCCCGTTAGTGGTCCGCGATGGGTCGAAACGCGAGCTGGTGAATCACCTGGAATCGCACGGCATCGAGACGCGCGACCTGCTGCCGCTGATTAACCAGCCGATCTACAAGAAGATGTTCGGCGACCTGGAACCGCACTACCCGGTGGCCCGATGGCTGAACAACAGCGGCTTCTACATCGGCTGCCATCAGTCGATCACGAACGAAGCCATCGACTACGTCGCCGACACACTGTACGCGTTCTTCGGCCGCACCTGGTCGCGAGCGGCGGTGCGGAGCAAGGTCGTGGCCTAACGAGTGCAGAGTGCGGAGTGAAAATCCCGGACTTCGTTTTCATTCCGCACTCCGCGTTCCGCATTCCGCACTGAGGAGTTCCCGCCCATGTCCGTCGCCATCGTCATCCCCACGTTCAACGAAGCCGCGAACATCGGCCGCCTGCTCGAACGCATCCTCGCGGTTGGGCCAGACTATCGCGCCATCGTCGTCGATGACAACTCGCCCGACGGCACGGCGAAGGTCGTCGAGGAATTCGCACGCCGTGAGTCGCGGGTGCAACTTGTCCTGCGCACCGCCGACAAGGGCTTCGGCACCTCAGTGCGGGCAGGCTTCGCAGAAGCGCTGCGACACGATGTCGATTACATCGGCCAGATGGACGCCGACGGCTCGCACGACCCGGCCGTCTTCGCGGGACTTCGGAAGGTTATTCAATCGGGGGAAGCCGACGTGATGATCGGCTCGCGGTACTTACCCGCGAGCGAAATTCAGGGCTGGAACCTGCACCGCCACGCGAACAGTCGCGTCGCCAACCGGCTGACGCGGTGGGTCACGCGATTGCCCATCGCCGACGCCACGAACGGGCTGCGCCTGTTCCGCCGCGACGTGCTGGAGTCGATCGACCTGACGCGCCTGCGGTCGAAGGGCTACTCGGTCATTCTCGAAACGAACTACGCCGCGCACCAAATGGGCTACCGCATCGGCGAACGGCCGATCACGTTCCACCCCCGCGAAGCCGGCGAGTCGAAGCTCGGCCTTCGCGAAGTCGTCCGCTTCGTCGGTTTCCTCCTCGGTCTTCGCTTCCGCCCCATCCCCCGCACAGCCGTTCTTTCCACCCCCTGACGGCCGCTTCGATCCTCGTCAGTCTTGTCACATCTGCCCCGGTCGGGGGTTGGGCGTTGTACTTTCGTCAACTCTCACACATCGGGTTGCTCAACCTCGAAAAGCGGACTAAGGTTCCCCAGCCTCGGTCCGACTACAATATTTACTGTCCCGGATGATGTGACCGTAGCTGAAACCCCACCGCAAGCGACGCCGACTGGTTCCTGATGGCTATCCAACCCGCCAAGCGGAAGCACATCCTGACCATCAACC
>JBBQCQ010000464.1:0-4084 GCA_038318835.1 Gemmatales bacterium
CATCCCGGAACCGGAGAAGAAGGGCACGCCGGCCGTGCCCAAGATCGACGCCGGGCCGAAGGATACTCAGAAGAAAGACCCACCGGTGATGCCGCCGGACAAGAAGAACCCGTCGCTGCCGATGGACGATAAGAAGCCGGACGTGCCGAAAATTGACCTACCGAAGCTGGAGATTCCCCAAAAGAAGACGCCGCCGAAGCTGGATGTGCCGAAGGAAGAGAATACATCGGCGATTGTGCCGGGGTCCATCGAGATCGCGCTGCCGGTTGTCCCGACGCTGAAGTTGGCGGAACCGGCGAAGCTCGCGGTGCCGATCGCTCCGGCCCCACTGCCTGTGCCGACCGTGGCCCCGGTGCCGTTGCCGACGGTGATCGTGCCGATCACGCAGTAGCGACAACGGCGGCGGAATCCCCGATTATATCGGGGAGCTTTCTTCACGAGCGAGAACTCGATCGGGTTCTCGCTCGCGTTTACGGTACGGGGGTCGGCATGGCGGAATTGAGCGTGGTTACGGGCGGGGCCGGATTCATCGGGTCGCACGTTGTAGAAGAACTCACCCGTCTCGGCCGGCCGGTGCGGGTGTTCGATAACTTCAGTACTGGCCTCCGCGCAAACTTCGCCCACCTGCCGAACGCGCCGGAAGTGATGGAAGGTTCGCTGACCGATGCCGCCGCCGTAGCGAAGGCCGTGGCCGGGGCCGGCGTGGTCTACCACCTCGGCGCGATGGCCTCGGTCGCGAAAAGCCTGGAAGCGCCGCTCGAATGTCACGCCGTGTGTGCGACAGGCACGCTGAACGTGCTGGACGCGGCCCGCAAGCACGGCGTGCGGCGGGTGGTGTACGCGGCCAGTTCCAGTGCCTACGGCGGGGCCGACAACCCGGCCGGGCAGGACGAACAAACACCGCTGGAAACGCTCTCCCCCTACGCGGCGGCAAAGCTGGCCGGCGAGTTATACCTGCAAGCATTCGCGGCCAGCTACGGCGTGGAGACAGTCCGCCTGCGGTTCTTCAACGTCTTCGGCCCTCGCCAGCGGGCCGACAGCCCGTACAGCGGCGTCATCGCGATCTTTGCGAATGCGCTGATCGCCGGCCGCGTGCCGACGGTCCACGGTGACGGCGGTCAGTCTCGCGACTTCACGTATGTGTCCAACGCGGTGCAAGCTCTGTTGAGGGCGGCCGAAACGCCGCACGTGTCCGGCCGCGTCTACAACGTCGGCACCGGCAACAGCGTGTCGCTGCTGGAACTGATCGCCGCGTTGAACCGCCAGCTCGGCACGAGCGTGACCCCCACGCACGGCCCCGTGCGGTTGGGCGACGTGCGATTCTCGAAGGCGAAGATCGACAAAGTTCGGGCCGAGTTGGGCTACCAGCCAGGTATCGAGTTCGAGGAAGGATTGCGTCGAACGGTGGCGTGGATGCGGGAGACGACGTAGCTTGGCTCCCGATGCCTTTCCGGCCTGAAAGGTCGGTTCTGTCAGCCCAGGTCGGAGCGAATCGCAGGCCTGGGCATCGGCGACATCAACCATTCGGCCCTGAAGGGCCGTTCATTCCGGCACACGGGAATGAACGGCCCCTTCAGGGCTGCAAAAATCGGCACGTGGTACCCATGCCGTCGGCCTGGGCTGACAGAACCGGCCCTTCAGGTCGGAAAGGCATAGCGGCGTCTAATCCGGTCCGTACAGTCGCTCGTAGTTCGGCCACTCCAGGGGGTGGAGCATCGCCTTCGTCAGGCCCTTGTCGCGGGCGGAGGTCAGCCAGGTTCGCTTGTTCTCGCTCTCGGGCGTCTTCTCGATCGCCAGGGCGGCGTGGAAGTCGTACACCGCCTTCGGCTCCAACAGTCGAGCGGCTCCGAGGTCCAACATCGCTTCGCTCGTCTGCCCGGCCGCAGTGCGGGCCATCGCCCGCGTGTCCAGCAGGAAGTTCCGCGGGCCGATCAGCGTGAGAGCTATGTTCACCATCTCCATCGCTCGCGTGGCCGCATCGGGGTTCCGCAGCACCAGCAGCGAGGCGAGGTTGTTCAGGGCCAGCACGTTCTGCGGGTCGGCCGTCAAAACTTGTTCGTAGGCCGTGATGGCCTCGTCGTACTTCCCCTGAGCATCGAAGATCGCAGCCATCGCCGCGAGTGGGGCCGCGTCCTTCGGGTTCGCCGTCCGCTGTTCGCCGATCCAGGCGAGAGCCGTGCCGACGAGGCGGTCCCACTCGGCTTGCTCGGCCACCGGCACGGCCGCCCGCGGCTTCGCCGCGATGGCGTTCCGCAACAGTTGCACCTTCGTGAGCGGCGGCGGGCAGTCCTTCGGGTCGAGCTTCACCGCTACCTCGATCGCCTTGATCGTCTGTTTCGCGTCGGTGTAAAAGAGCACAAGGGCCGCGTGGCGTTGCGGCAACTGCGACTTCTCGGCCAAATCGCGGTAGAGCGATTCTGCCTCGGGCAGACAGCCGAATTCCACCAACAGCGGGCCGACCGCCTGAAGTTGCGCCTCCGGCTTCGTCGCCCCTGGGAACGCCAGGAGCCGTTTCGCCGCCGCGGGCTTGTCGCCAGCCTTCGCGAGTTGGCGGGCCTCCTCGGCGGTTGCTTCCCAACTGTTCGGCAGGGCAGCCTTGATCCGTTCCAGCGTCGGCTTCGCCGCGTCGAAGTGGTTGGCCTTCACCTGAACCTGATGAAGCAAGATCAAGTGCGCCGACTTGGCCGTCGAAGCCTTCGTCGCGTCCCGCAGGTCGGCCTCAGCCTGGGCCAGTCGGCCCTCTTGCACATAGAGCATCGCCCGCTGAACCAGGTCGTCGGGCGGTAGCGGGTCGCGGGCGGCGGACTGGTCGAGAAGCTGGTGCGCGTCCGGCCGGCGGAACGGGTCGCGGGCCAGCACGAACGCCTTCGCCCGCAGGTCGTCGGGGAGGTCGGCTGTCTTCAGGTTCTCGTCGAGAAGGGCCACCGCCGCGTCGATCCGTGTGTGGGCATCCGGGCCGACCATCTTGCCGGCCGCGAGGCACCGGCGCGCCCATCGCTTCACATCTTCGGGGGCGTCGCCGGCCAGGACCGCCTCGCACTTCGCGTTCGCATCCGCGTGGCGACCCGTGCGGCGGTACAGGTCGGCGAGCGAGGCCGTCAGCCAGGGGTCGTTGGGGAATTCGCGAACACCGCTGAGGTACGTTTGCTCAGCCGCGGCCAGGTCGCCGAGGAGTTCCTGACACTTGCCGACCGTCTGGGGAATCACGGCCTTGTTCGGCAGCTTGTCGCGGACGACGGCAAGGGCCGGGGCGATCTGTGCGGTCGTGGCGATGGCCGCGACCCGGTCGCCGGTGGCGAGTTGGGCCTGCACCAGCGCCAGCCAGACTTCCGGCAGGTGCGGGCCGGTCGTGCTGGCCTTCGTGAATGCCTTGAGCGCCTCGGCCTTGTCGCCGTTCAGCAGGAACCAGTTGCCACGGAACAGTTGCTCCCGCGGGTCGGTCGAGTCGGCCGTCTGCTTCACGACCTCGCGGCTTGCCTCGCCGCCACGACCGGCGGCGGCGTCCAGTAGCGAGAGCGTGTGCCGTAGGTCTTTCGGCAGGACCGCCGTCTGGCTGCGGTCGTCGAGCACGCGGCGGGCGTTCTCTTGCCGGCCGCGCGACAGGAGCACAGAGACATACTTCCGCAGCACGGCGTCGTCGCGTTCGCCCAGATCGTAAGCCGCCCGGTACTCGGTCAGGGCCGTGTCGGGGTCATTCATCAGGGTGGCGATGTCACCGAGGATGACACGTGGCCGCGACCAGATTTCGCGCTTCTTCAAGATGGTCTGAAGGTGCCCGCGAAGGCGGTCGGCTTGCATCCGGTCCAGCTTCGGCGTCTTCGAGAGTTCGATCAAGACCTGGGCGAAGAGGGCCACTGGGCCGGCCTCGACGTCGAGCGTCTTGATCTCGGCGACTACGGCCTCAGCCTGCGGGAACTGCTTCGTCTGAAGGTGAATCTGCGTCAGGGCCATCCGCGGCATCAGGTCGAAGGGCCGCGCGGTGGCAACCTTCTGGAACAGTTCGACCGCCTCGGCCGGGTGATCGAGGCCCGCGAGTAGTGTGGCGACGGTGAAGTACAAATCGTTGCGCTCGGCGGGTGGGAGC
>JBBQCQ010000465.1:0-4083 GCA_038318835.1 Gemmatales bacterium
CCGGACAAACGGATGACCCGGTCTGGGCGCTCCGCCCAAGAGTGTAACTCCCTCTCTGTCAGGAAGACACAGATGTTGACCACGATGCTCTTAGGCTCGTGGCTGGCGGCCGGACAAGCCCCTGCCCCGATGCCCATGCCGATGGCGCCGAAGACGCTGCCGGCGGCCATGCCCATGACCGCCCCGGCCCCGATGGCCACCCCCGCGCCGATGGTCGTCGGCCAGCCCGTGTACTCGCCGGCTCCGGTCTATTCGCCGGCCCCGACGTACACCTACCCTGCGCCCAGCGACCCGAACGCCCCCAAGGACGAGAAGCAGGAAGAGCAGAAGCCGGATGAGCCGGAGACGAAGTACTTCATCGAGAAGTTGCTCGCCGGCAGCCGCTTCGGCCAGACGCTCGAAGACGGAGGGGTGAAAATCTACGGCTGGGCGGCCCAGTCCTACACGGCCGGCACCACGAGCCGGACGAACTTGCCGATCACGTTCAACGACCAGGCCAACTCGTACCAGTTGAACCAGGTCTGGTTGACCGTCGCCAAAGGGATCGACACGAGCAAGAAGGAAGTCCAACTCGGCTATAACGCGTCGATCTTCTACGGGACCGACTACCGGTTCACGCTGCCTCGCGGGTTCCTCCAGTATCAGGTGGAAGACCAACGGAACTACGGGTTCGACGTGGTCTATCACTACGCCGAACTCTTCCTGCCAAACCTCGGCGGCGAGGGGACGACGTTACGGGCCGGCCGCTGGGGTACGGCCATCGGGTATGAAGTGATCGACGCGGTCAACACGCCGTTCCTCACAAAGAGCTACAACTTCCAGTACAACCCCTTCACCCACACCGGGGTGCAGGCGACGACTCAGATCAACGAAAACCTGAGCATGTACAACGGGGCCGTGACCGGCAGCGACGTGTACATCGATCCGGCGGCTCGACTGACTTACGTCGGCGGGATCAAGTATGCCCCGAAGGACGGGAAGGGGTTCATCAGCTTCAACACGGTCATCGGGCCGAGCCGATACCTGGGCCGCGAGAACTTCGTCCACTTCAACAGCTACAACATCACCGGCTTGTACAACCTCAGCGACAAGCTGACGTATGTGCTGGACGCGACGTTCAGCCACGCCGACAAGTTCCCCGCCGGGTTCGGCAACGTTATCGACCCCGGCACGTCGGCCAACTGGTACGGCTTCGCGAACTACTTCCTGTATAAGGTCAACGACAAGTTGAGCAGCAACCTCCGCCTCGAACTGTTCGACGACTCGAAGGGCGTTCGAACCGGCTTCGAGGGGCTGTACTACGAGATGACCTACGGCCTGACCTATTCGCCGAAGGACTGGATGCTGCTCCGACCATTCGTCCGGTACGACTACAACGCCCGGAGCCGACCGTTTGAAGGGGACCACCACCTGGTGACCGGCGGCATCGAAGCCATCCTCCGGTACTGATGTTTGAGAGGATTCTCGCGAAGCCCAGGGATGACCATCCCTGGGCTTTTGTCATTTCCCCAACAGCACGTCGGCCGTCTCGCACCAGTCGTCGAATGCGTGGAACTTCTCGCCGCGCTCGTCCAACCGTCGGGCGAGGTAGCCGGTCGCGAACCGTCGCTCCGGCGGCACGACGAGGGCCGGCGGAAGGTCGGTGATGCCATCGCCGGCGAACGCGACTTCGCACCCGGCGTCGAGGAACGACCGCACCACGGCCGCCTTGTCGATGCCCGCGTGTGGGTGGAAGAACGGCGAGTCGGTCGGCAGTTCCATCAACAACCGTCCCTCGACGATGCGGCCGTGGTTCGTGTGAACCGGCAGGTTCAGCCCCGCGTTTGCCAGCACTTGTTCGATGTACCACCGACTGCCGGCCGACGCGACGACCACCTCCCACCCGGCCGCGTTCAGCCGTGCGACGGCCGCCGGCACCTCCGGCGGCAGGTCCAACTGCCGCACGAATTCGCGCAGCTTCGATTCGCCGACCGGCACGTGGGCGTAGATGTTTCGTAGGCACTCGAAGTGCGTGATCGTGCCGGCCGAGAAGGCCGCCCACTGATCGGGAGCATCGGCCGGGTAAAGTTGTTCGAGGAAGAGGTTGTAGAAGTCGTGACGGGTGAACGTGCCATCGAAGTCCGTGACGAACACCCGCCGGGGTTGTGCTGCATCCATTTCACGAATCGTACTGCAACTCCTCGCGGGCGTCGAGCCAATCAGCAGGAATCCCCTCGCGACCGCATGCCAGACCGACGACACCACCGACGATAGCCGCGTTCGTGTCGATGTCGCCGAACCCGCGAATCGTCGTCCAGATCGCGGCCGGATAGTCGGCCAGGTGGCGACCGATCACCCAGAGGCAGAACGGGACTGTGTCCTGACACGTCACGCGACTGCCGTTCCCCAGAAGGCTGGCGGCGGTGGCGACGGTCAAACTCGGTTCCATGATCGAAGCGTGGGCGATGCCGAAGCGAGTGTCGCCTTCCGGCGTGTGCCGCAGAACGGCCTCGAACAGTTCCGTCCGCAACTCCGGGTCGGCCCGGCGGTCCCGTTGATTCCAGGCGATGGCCGCCGCCACCGCGATGGCAATCCCACCGGCGATTCCCTCCGTGTGGGCGTGTGTGACTTCGGCCGAGAGGCGTGCTTCTTCCACCACAAGGTCGAGGTCGTCGGCAAAGTAAGCAGCCACCGGCGCGATCCGCATGGCCGAGCCATTGCCGAACGATCCCATCCCACTGAACAGGTCGTGACTGGCGAGACGCCAGTCGGCCCCGTCCGCGACGGACGCGAGGAGTTTGATCGCTCCCGCGCCGTACCCGCGGTACATCTCGGCCGTGAACCGCCGGGCGAAGGTGGCCGCGAGATCGTCTTGGACGATGCGACCGTGCCGGTCCAGAACCTCGGCGATGCCGAGGGCCATTTCCGTGTCGTCGGTGTAGCCCCACAAGCCGTCGGGCATCGGTTCGGGGTAGTATTCGAGTCGATCTCGATTTTTCGGGACGAAGAATTGTGCGCCGAGAGCATCGCCGACCGAGAGGCCGTCGAGGGCGAGTTTCACGCGGGCCATCCGGTCCGCATGATCGTGGGGTAGTGAGTGGTTCATGGTTGACGGAGATCGGACAAGGGGAATGGGTTCGCTCGCGAAAATTATCCCACCGTTCGCTGCAAGGCAGTCAGCCCCAACTCGACGACCTGCGACGGCTTGGCCTGCCAGATCGTCGGGTTCATCAGTTCCAGCGACACGAAGCCGGCGTAGCCGATGCGCCGCAACGCCTCGACGATCGGCGACAGGCGGAAGTCCCCCTCGCCGGGGAAGACGCGGTCGCCGTCGGTCATCAGTTCTCGCGGCACGCCGGGCACGTCGCACAACTGCACGTGGGCCAGGTTCCGTGGCGTGAGTCGCTCCAGGTCTTCCGGCTTGCTCGGCCCCTTGTAGTAGTGGAAGGCGTCGAGGCAAACGCCGACGTTCGGCTCGTCGCACTGTTCCACCAGCAGCAAGGCGGTCTCCAGGCAGGAGCAGAAGGCATCCGCCCCGCGAAACTCCAGGCCGAGGCGCACACCGAACGCGGCCGCCCACTGGGCCGCCTGTTTCAACGAGACGATGGCCCGGCCGAGCGAGGTTTCGTCGATGCTCGTGGCGAAGTCGGCGACGAGGAGCATGGTCGGAATACCGAACTGCTGGCACAGGTCGAGGCGACGTTTGTAATGGTCGAACGCGACCTGCCGTTGTTCGCCCTGCGAGAGCAAGAGGCCGCCCTGATAGGCCGCCGCGACGAGCGACACGCCGCGGTCGGCGAGCAGTTCCCGCGTAGCTTTGGCGGTTGTGGTGGCGAGGTGCTGTTCGAGCTTGGTCAGCCAGACTTCGATGTTCGTGCAACCGCCGTCGGCATACCCGGCGATGTCGTCGGCGAAGGAGGTCGAGAGCGTGGTCACCTGACTGATGCAGAGGTTCATGAAGGAATTGTAGACGCGAGCTTCGGAAGAAATATCGGCCACAGATGAACACGGAGAAGACCGATCAGATGCGACCCAATGAAAAATCGGTTTTCGTTCTGGTCGGTCTCTTCGGTGTTGATCTGTGGCCGAAGATTTTTTACTTCC
>JBBQCQ010000466.1:0-4078 GCA_038318835.1 Gemmatales bacterium
TGGGAGAGTGATCTAGCAACATCTTCCAGATCGGCTTCGAGCCGAGGACCAAGGTTTTCCCCCGAATTTGTCGTATCGCTCCGCTCAGCAGACGAATTCTGGCCCGCTGACGACAAAAATGATGTTGTAGTAGCCTAACAACTGGGGTGACGAATGCAAAGCGAATTGCGGGTGTTTAGTGCCGTTTCTGGTCGGAAGTGGCCCGCGAGCCTCTCCGCCGCCCGAATCCGCCCCGTAGGTCGGGTCGGCCGGTCGAGATGATTTCGGCAAAGGTGGGACGTGATTTCGGCCGGGTCAGTCCCGCCACCAGGCCATCTGGCGGCGTTCGCGGTTGCGGCGGCTGAGGCCGGGCGTGTAGTTGTTCACCGCCCCCGGCGTGGTCGGCTTATTCAGGCCGAGGGCCGACCGCCAGACGTCGAACATCCGATCCACCGCCGACTTCGGCTGTGTGGCCGCCAACTCCGGCGACAGCGGAGCCGACAGCGGTGCGGCCAGATTCTTCAAATCGACGACCTGACCGGGCGGGCGTTCCATCGTGATCGGCTTACCATCCTGCCCGACGTAGCCGATGGCCTGCCCCGGTTTCGTGCCGACGGTCGGGACGTTCTGCCCGATGGACGTGAGGGCCGGCCGACCGACCGGCACGCCGCTGGTCGCGAACGGGGCCAGCACCGACTGAGCCGACGCGACTGTCGTCGCCAAGAAGACGCCACCGAAAGCGAGCAGAATGCGGAACATGAACAAACCCTCCCGAATCTGAGTCGGAGCCTTATGCCGAGATGGGGGCGGGCTGTCAAGAAGCAAGTCGAGAATCGGCCACCGATGAACACCGATCAAACGAAGACCGATTTCACCGCAGAGGGTACATGAGGGCACGAGAGGAAAACGGAGGAGAGATTTCAAAAACTGAATTCTGAACTCTCTTCTCGTTCTTTCTCATGTGCCCTCTCGTGCCCTCTGCGGTGAATCGGTTTTGTTTTCGTGTTGATCGGTGGCCAATTTTTCTTCCGCTCCGAGATCAGAACAGGCCCGCGATGATGTCGCCCCGGCTCGCAGCGAGGGGGCGGCCGAGCGGGTCGCGGTACTCGGCGTGCGGGTCGAGGCCGAGAGCGTGCAGGATCGTGGCCGTCAGGTCTTGTGGCGTCACTTTGCCGTCTTTCGGGTAGCCGCCCTGCTTGTCGGAGGTGCCGATCACCTGCCCGCCGCGGACGCCGCCGCCGGCCAGCGCCACCGAGAAGACGTGCCCCCAGTGCTCGCGACCGCCGCGGCTGTTGAACTTCGGCGAGCGGCCGAACTCCGAGAGGCACACCACGAGCGTGTCGTGCAACAGCCCGCGCTGGCCCAGGTCGTCGAGCAGGGCGGCGAAACTCTGGTCGAGAGCGGGGGCGAGCGTCTTCAGGCGATTCGATTCGCCGACGTGCGTGTCCCAGCAGGGCGAGTCCGACGGTTCGTCCGGCCCACGGTGCCAGTTCACCTGCACGAGCGACACGCCGGCTTCCACCAGTCGCCGGGCGAGCAAGCAGCTTTGGCCGAAGTGGTGCCGGCCGTAGCGGTCGCGGGTGGCTGGCAGTTCGCGGTTCAGGTCGAAGGCCGCCCGCGCGGCCTTCGAGCCGAGCAGCGCGAACGCCCGGTCGGCGTGGCGGTCATACCCGTCGCTGCCGCGGGCTAGCGTGCGGTCGAAGGCTTGCAGCAGATCGCGGCGGTCGCCGAGGCGGGCGAGCGGTACATCGGCCGACAGCGTGAACTCCGGGATGCGGAAGTCCTTCGCCCCCGGCTCGCAGCGGAACAACCAGGGGTCGCTCGCCCGGCCGAGGAAGCCGGCGTCTTGCCCCGGCCAGACGGAACTGTCGGTGTTGAAGATGTGCATCGGCAACCGCACCGCCCCCGGTAGGCCGCGGGCATCCCCGCGGAACCGGCGGACGAGTGCCCCGAGGTTCGGCCAGTCGTTCGGCGGGCCGGGGTTCACCCCCTCGCGGTTCATCGGCGCGTGCGGTACCCCGGTGAGCATGTAGTACCCGCTCGACGAATGCGCGTTGTCGTCCGTCACCACCGCCCGCAGGATGGCCAACTTATCGGCCTGCATCGCCAGCTTCGGCAAGAGCGAGCCAACGCGAAGGCCGGGCGCGGTCGTGTCGATGGGGCCGAACTCGCCGCGGACCTCGGCCGGCGCGTCGGGCTTTGGGTCCCAGGTCGAGTGCTGCGGCGGCCCGCCGAGCAGGAACAGGACGATGCAGTTCTTGGCTTTCCCCGTTGGCGAAGCAGCACGGGAGAGCATCGGCAGTGACAGGCCGAGGGCGGCGAGTCCGCCGGCGCGAACGGCTTCGCGACGGGAGAACGGCGAGTGCGGGCTGAACATGACAATGTGCGTCCGGCGGGTAGGAGAGAGATGCGATTGTCCCGAACGCGAGGGGCCGGGTCAAGTTGATTGGGCAAGAACTGTCAGGCTTCAATCGAAATGTCCGCAATTTGGCCCCGATCAAACTGTCCACTCTTCGGGGCTGCCTTTGAACATCAGATCACACGCTTTCGCCAGGGGTGATCCGCGGGTGGCTCGCGTCCTCCTCGGCCTGAGCGAAGAGGACACTTCTTTCGAGTTAATACCAGGCACTTCGAATCGGGTTCAACCCATTCGATTCGACGGGCGTTCGATCCAGGATGGCCAGCAACTCCGGCACGCTCTCGGCCCGTTTCACCTCGTCGAACCGCGCGAACGTGCCGTAGGCGGCCGCCATCCGCAGCCACTGCTTCATCCGCTTCACCGACCCCACCGGCGACCAGGTCAACAGACTCTGCAACTCCGCGGGCCAGTCGATTTCCCCGGCCGGCTGCGGATCGACCAGCCCGAGTTCGGCCGCCACCCGCCCCGCCAACCCCGGATCGGCCAGTGCCCCGCGGCCCAGCATGAAGTGCCGGCAGCCGGTTTCGTCGCGGCACCGGCGAAAATCCTCGACTGTGCGGATGTCCCCATTCGCCACCACTGGCACGCCCAACCGCTCGCGAACCTGACCGATCAGCGGCCAGTACACCGGCGGGGCGTACCCCTGCGTCCGCGTGCGGGCGTGGATCGTGATCCACGTCGCCCCGCCCTCCGCGGCCATCTCCGCATTTTCGAAGATCGCATCCACCCGGTCCCACCCGAGTCGCAACTTCGCCGACACCGGCACGCCCGCCGGCACCGCGGCCCGAACTGCGGCAACGATCTCGCGAATCCGCCGCGGGTACTTCAAAAGGGTGGCTCCGCCGTCGTGCCGATTGACGGTCGGAGCCGGGCAGCCGAAGTTGATATCGACGGCCGTGGCTCCCGCCGCGATGGCGGTGCCCGCCGACTCGGCCATCAGGCCGGCATCCCCGCCGAGGAGTTGCACCTGCACCGGCAGCCCAGTCGGCGTTCGGCAGTCGGTGCGCAGTTCCGGGACATGGCGAAGGAGAACGCCGCGCGGCAGCGGCGCATGAGCCACTCGCACGAACTCGGACACCGCAAACGTGAACGCCCCGCCAACGCCCTGCACCGCCCGCATCGGGGCATCGGTGACGCCCTCCATCGGCGCGAGGATCAGAGCAGCCGCGTCTGGGCGAAGCATCGAGTCCCACCTCTACTTTTCGGCTTCTCACCCGTTCACTTCTTCTCCGCGGCCGGCTGGCGGTACGGTTTCTTCTGCTTGTACAGGTCCAGGCGGGAGGTGATGTCGGCCTCTTCGCGCTTCATCAGTTCCTTGTCCTGCATCGCTTCCCGCTGCCACTTCATGGCCTTCTCGAAATCGCCCTGCTCGGCGTAGGCGGCCGCGAGCGTGTCGAGGTAGCCGGCGTTCGCCCACTCGGTGAGTTCGCACGCCTTCGTGGCGAACTCGACCGCCTCCTTGCCGTTACGGAACTTGGCGTCCGGGCAGGTCGAGCGCAGCCACGCCTTGTTGTTGCACGCAACAGCACTCTTCGGGTCGTTCTTCAGAACCTCTTCGTAGTCGGCCAGGGCCTTCGCGTGCTGGCCACTGTGGTCGTACACGAGGCCGCGGCCGATCAGCACGCCGTCGCGGCTGGTCGTGGTGGCGAGCAGCTTCGTATACTCCGCGATGGCTTCGTC
>JBBQCQ010000467.1:0-4066 GCA_038318835.1 Gemmatales bacterium
GCTACACCAGTCGTTGCGTGCCGGAGTCGCACATCCGGTACGTAAACCGCACGACTTGCCGGATGGAAGCCATCCAGAATTGCCGGATGGTGCCCATCACCATCTGCGAAATGGAACCGTACACCGTCACCTCCTGCGTCCGCCGGTACGTGCCCGTGTGCGTGCCGGGCTGTCCGTAATCCGAGCCTGAAGCAAGTCCGACCGGCCCTCGCAATCGCGAGGGCCGGTTGCGTTTGAGGTTGTCCGTGGATGCCGCGTGCGGTTGTAAGAGTGTGGGAGTCGTATACTGCCCCAAGCCGTCCACAACCGCCGAGCGAGTCATGCCGTCGATCCGCGTAGGAGCCGTGAACTACCTGAACTCGAAGCCCCTCATCGAAGGGCTGACCGAGTTTGCGGGGGAAATCGACCTGTCGCTCGATCTGCCCAGCCGGCTCGCCGATCAGTTGGCGGCGAACAAACTCGATGTCGGCCTGATCCCCGTGATCGAATTCCTGCGGGCCGAATCGTACTCGTTCATCCCGAACATCAGCATCGCCTCGCACGGGCCGGTCCTCAGCGTGACGCTATTCAGCCGGGTGCCGTGGTCCCGTATCCGCAGCGTGTCGCTGGACGAGGGCAGCCGCACGAGTGCCGTGCTCACGCGAATCGTGCTCGAACACCGGCAGCGGCTGTCCCCGCAGTACCGCCAACTGCCGCTCGCCGAGTCGGCGGAAGCCGTCCCGACCGACGCGGTGCTGCTCATCGGCGATCGTGCGATGAAAGCTTGCCTGCCGGGGTTCGAGTTCGCCTACGACCTCGGCCACGAGTGGAACGAGTGGACGGGCCTACCGATGGTCTTCGCGCTCTGGGCCGTCCGCGATGGTGTCGATCTCGGCGACACGGAAGCCGCCTTCGATCGGGCGAAGCAACTCGGCCTCACGCGGGCTGGGGTGATCGCTGCCCGTGAGGCGGCGGGCCTCGGGTTAGACCCCGGCTTCTGCCGCCGGTACTTGACAAACATCATCCGCTATGACCTCGGCCCGCGGGAACTCGCGGGCCTCCGCCGCTATCACGACCTGGCCGCCGACCTGGGGGCCGCCCCGCGAGGGATTAACCTTGAACAGCACCGACCGCACCTTGTTTAAAGCCGCCCGCGGTGAGCGCATCAGCTACGACGAAGGCGTGGACCTGATGCAGAACTGCCGGGACTTGAGCGCCCTTGGGCGGGCCGCCCATGCCGTCACGATGCGCCTGCACCCCGAGCCGTACCGCACCTTCAACATTGATCGGAACATCAACTACACGAACGTGTGCGCGGCCGTGTGCGACTTCTGCGCGTTCTACCGCAAGTCGCACGACGCCGACGCCTACGTCATGCCCCGCGAGGAACTGCACGCGAAAGTTCGCGAGACGGTCGCCCTCGGCGGCGATCAAATCCTCCTACAAGGCGGCATGCACCCGTCGCTGAAGTTGGAATGGTACGAGGAGATGCTGGCCGACCTGCGGACGAACTTCCCGTCGATTAACCTGCACGCCTTCAGCCCGCCGGAAATCTGGCACTTCCACAAGATCAACAAGATTCCGCTGCTGGTCGTGCTCGAACGCCTGAAAGCTGCCGGCCTCGGCAGCATCCCCGGTGGCGGCGGCGAAATCTTGGTCGATCGCGTTCGCCGGCAACTGACGAAGGGCAAGGCCCTCACCGACGAGTGGTTGGCTGTCATGCGGGAGTGGCACAAACTCGGCGGCAAATCGACCTGCACAATGATGTTCGGCCACATCGAGACACTCGACGAGCGAATCGAACACCTCGACCGCCTCCGGCAACTGCAAGACGAGACGGGCGGCTTCACGGCGTTCATCTGCTGGACCATGCAGCCCGGCCACAAGATGGCCGACGCCCCCGCCGTCGGTTCGTTCGAGTACCTCCGCACGCAGGCCATCGCCCGCCTGTACCTCGACAACATCCCGAACATACAGTCGTCGTGGGTCACTCAGGGGGGCAAGATCGGCCAGATCGCGCTCTTCTACGGAGCGAACGACATGGGGTCGCTGATGATTGAGGAGAACGTAGTGGCGTCGGCCGGCACCGTGCATTGCCTGACGCTCGACGAAATCAAAAGTTCGATCCGCGATGCCGGCTGGGAGCCGCGACAGCGGAACGTCTTCTACGAACTTATCGACACCGTGCCGACGACCGTTCCGAAACCCGCTCGCGGGCGGTCATTGCCGATCCTGACCTGAACCGGAGAATGAACCCAGTTCGTTCACCGGAGGGCACATGGCCGAACCACTCGATGTCGATGAGATGCGACAGACTCTCGCGCGAGTCTCGACCTACCGCCGCGTGACCGATGCCGTTCACGCCAGTTCGGGCCGCACCATACTGGGCGGCCTGTTCTATCTTGGCCTCGGCTATGTGCTCTACAACACGCAGGGCGGGTTTACGCCGATCATCGTAGGATTTCTTGCGCTCGGTGTCGGCGAGCTAGTCGTAGGCCTGTGGAAACGGATCGCGCCGTCGCCCGAGTGCATCCTGATGGACGCGATTTTGGAGTTTGGGTTCGTCGTTTACCTCGCCTTCCGCGTGACGAACGGCTTCGCAATCATTCCCAAACGGGCAGATCCGTTTTTCGTCATCATTGGATTGTGGGCACTATTCAACGGATACCAACACCTCCAATCGTACTTTCGGTTGCGGAAGGTGTTAGTCGAGCGGCCGACCTCGGAACACCTTGCCTATGTGGACGACCTCTCCGATGAGATCGCGGCCGGCGACCCGCACACCGACCCGGCCGTGATCGAGCTGCCCACGAAACCGCGGCTGAAGGGGAAGCTGCTCGGCGACGTGGCGTTCTTTTACGACTACCGCTCGAAGGAACTCTTCCTGTGCGCACGTGACGAAATGCGGATCGACCGGCGCAGCAGCAGCGACGAACCGCAGGGCGTGTTGACGATCCTTCAACAGCAGTTCCCGCCCTTCCCGCTCGACTCGGCCACGTGGAACAACTATGTCGCCTGGAAGACAGCCGGCGGCGATCCGCCACCACGTTGACCGCTTTTCCGACGCGATAAGGACACCATGATCGAAGTCGAAGGGCTGACGAAGTTGTTCCCCGGCAGCGACAAGCCGGCCGTGGACGATGTGTGGTTCCAGGTGCAACCCGGCGAAGTCTTCGGCCTGCTCGGCCCGAACGGCGCGGGCAAGACGACCACCCTGCGGATGCTCTGCACGGTCCTGAAACCGTCGGCCGGGTACGCGACCATCGCAGGGTTCGATGTGGCCACCCAGCCCAACCGGGTCCGCGAACACGTCGGTTTCCTGTCCGCCAACACCGGCGTCTACGACCGCATGACCGCCCACGAGATGGTCGAATACTACGGCCGCCTCTACGGCATGTCGGGCGGGGCGTTGCAGGACCGCCTCGACTCGCTCTTTCACACGCTCCAGATGAATTCGTTCCGCGACGTGCTCGGCGGCAAGATGAGTACCGGAATGAAGCAGAAAGTGTCCATCGCCCGCGCACTCATCCACGATCCGCCGGTGCTCATCTTCGATGAGCCGACGAACGGCCTCGATGTCCTCGTGCAGCGGAACGTGGTGCAGAGCATCGCAGCCCTCCGCGGGCAGGGGAAGACTATCCTCTACTCGACGCACATCATGACCGAAGTGACCAAGCTGTGCGACCGCGTGGCTATCATGGCCCGTGGCCGCATTGTGGCGTGCGGCACACTCGCCGAGTTGCGGACGCAGTACGGGCAGGACGACCTGGAAGAAATCTTCTTTAGCCTCGTCAGCTAAGCCTCACGGCTTCTTCTCGAAGACCCGCCCCTCGAACGCGAAGGCGTCCGGCCCCGTTTTGCTGAGCCGGAAGCCGATCATCCGGTCTTCGAGAAACCCGGATGTGAGGCGGAACACGTCGGCCTCCCAGGCTTCGAGCGGTACGACGAAGGAACTCCACCGCCAGACCAGTCGCCCCTCTTCGACTCGCACCTCGGCCTCGCCATAGGCGGGGTCGGTGTACTTCCCGGCATACTCGGCCAGGGCAAAACTCGGCGACACGTTCGCGCGGCGAGCCTTCCACCGGGC
>JBBQCQ010000468.1:0-4049 GCA_038318835.1 Gemmatales bacterium
AAGGCGTGGTACGGCCGCAGGTAGGCCGAAAACGCCGGCCCGAGATCGCGGATTTGCCGATCGGTCATGGGGTTCCCTCCCGATAGAACCGTTATCGGCTATCGGGAGAGGGGCGCTGTAGTGCTAGTACCATTGGAAAAATAAGGGGCACTCGCGAAGCGAGTGCCCGACACTTTTAGTCGATGATCTTGTTCAGCGGATACTCGACGATACCACACGCGCCGGCGGCCTTCAGCCGCGGGATGATCCGCCGTACTTCGGCCTCGTCGAGGATCGTGTTCACGTCCACCCAGGCGGCATCCGACAGCCCGGAGATCGTTGGCGTTTGCAGGGCCGGCAGCATCGATAGCACCACGTCCAGGTCGGCCCGCTTCACGTTCATCATCAGCCCGACCTTCCCCTCGGCGGCCATCGCGCCTTTCAGCATCAGGATCAGGTCGTCCATCTTCTGCCGCTTCCACGGGTCGGCCGCAGCGGAACTGTTCGCGATGAACCGCGTCGTGCTCGTGAGCAGGTCGCAGACGATGCGGAGGTTGTTCGCCCGCAGGCTGCTGCCGGTCTCGGTGACTTCCACGATGGCGTCGGCGAGCTTCGGCGGTTTGACTTCGGTCGCCCCCCAACTGAACTCCACGTCGGCCGTCACGTCGTGCGAGGCGAGCCACTTGCGGGTGATATTCACGACCTCGGTGGCGATCCGCTTCCCCTGCAAGTCCTTCGGCCCCTGGATCGGCGAATCGTTCGGCACCGCCAGCACCCACCGCACCGGCTTGCGACTGACCTTGCTGAACACCAGTTCGGCCAACTCCGTAACCTGCGCGTCGTTCTCGATGACCCAATCGAGGCCGGTCAGGCCGCAGTCGAGCGAGCCATTCTCGACGTACCGGGCCATCTCCTGCGCGCGGATGAGTGTGCAGTGGATCTCCGGGTCGTCTATCGTGGGGTAGTAGCTGCGGCTGGCGAAGGTGAGCTTGTACCCCGCCTTGCGGAAGAGTTCGGCCGTGGCATCTTGGAGCGAGCCGGCGGGAATGCCGAGTTTGAGAGTGTTGTTCATCCCCCTGATCTATGATTCAAAAGCTTCGCGCAAAGTCGCCGCAACAGTTTTAGTCTCCCCCCACGCTCACCGAAGCGTCCGGCAGGGCCTTGCGCAAAGCGTCGGCCCCGGACTTCGTGGCCCGCGTCTTGGCGAGCGTAACGCGCTTCAGCGTCTTGGTGCGGGCGAGTTCGCTCAGGCCGGTGTCGGATACGGCGGCGGTCTCGATCGTCAGTTCTTCCAGCTTCGGCAGCGTCGAAAGATTCTTCAGGCCGGCGTCGGTCATGGCCGTGCCGGTGAGGGCAAGTTTCTTCAGCCCTTGCAGCGTGGCCACACGGCGGAGGCCGGCGTCGGTCACGTCCTTGCCGCCGAGCGTCAGGTCTTCCAGGGTCTGCGGCAGCACGTCGGTGCCGGTGCCTGTCACCTCGGTGTCGGCCACGGCCAGCCGGCGGAGAGCCTTCGCGGCGGCGAGCGGGGCCAGGCCGGCGTCGGTCACTTTCGTGCCAGTCAGTTCCAGTTCCTTCAACTTCGGAATCGTGGCCAGGTGCTTGATCGCGTCATCGCCGATGGGGCACCGCGTCAGGTCGAGGACTTCCAGTTCCGCCAGGGCCGACCAGACCGCGACGGCCGCGAGTGTGACTTTCGTATCGGTCAGAATTAGCCGCTTGAGGCCGGTGAGGGCGGCGAGTTCCGCGGCGGCCGCGTCGGGTAGGTCGGCTTCCGCGAAGGTCGCCTTGTGCAGTTTCTTCAGCCCGGCCAGCGACTTCGCCGCCGCCGCCGACACGGTCGTGCCGTCGAGGATGAGTTCTTCCATCTCGGTGAGTTTGCCGACGGTGGCGAAGGCCGCATCGCCGAACTTCGTGCGGGTCAGGTTCAGCGCCTTCAGCTTCGGCACCTTGTCGAGTTGAACCAGTAGGGCGTCGGCATCGGTCACGCCCTCCAGGCCGATATACCGCAATTTGGGGAAGGCGGCGGCGAACGGCGTGGCGTCTACTTTCTTCACCGACACATTCGCGAACACGATGGTGATGACGGGTGCTCCTCGCGCATTTAGGCTCACGTCGCGGACGATGCGGCCGCCCTGGGCCTCGACGGCCGCGATTGCTTCGTCCTCGGTCTTCTGGGCGTCGGTGCGCGGCGTCTTCGGCTTCTCCTGGGCCGTCGCCCCAACGGCGGACAGGAGGAGTACGATAAGGCAGATCCATCGCGTCATGGTGCATTGCTCCAGGTGGGTCGGCGTTATCCTACCCGACGAGCGGGAGCGGGGAAACTCACATGCGAGTCGGCGGAATCGTACTCTGCGGTGGGCAGTCGTCCCGGATGGGCCGGCCGAAGGCATGGCTGCCGTTCGAGGGGGAGTTGTTGCTGCCGCGGGTGGTTCGCATTTTGAGCGAGGTCGTTGCGCCGGTCGTGGTGGTCGCCGCCGAGGGGCAGGGGTTGCCGCCGTTGCCGGCGGGCGTGGAGATCGTGCGCGATGCGATCCCCGACCGTGGGCCGTTGCAAGGACTGCTCGCCGGGTTGTTGCACCTGGAGGGGCGGGCGGACGTGGCCTTCGTCTCGGCCTGCGACGCGCCGCTATTGCGGGCGGCGTTCGTTCGCGGTGTGATCGAAGCATTAGGAACGGCGGACGTTGCTGTGCCGCATGTAGACGGACAACTCTACCCGCTGTCGGCCGCGTACCGAGTTGGGCTGACCGTGCGGGCCGTGCGGGCCACTCTGGACGAAGGCCGTTTGGCCGTCCGCGACCTGGTCGCCGATCTGGTGACGAACCCGCTGGAACGCGAGACGCTGACGGCCGTCGATCCGCACCTCGATTCCCTGCGAACGGCGAACACGCCGGCCGAGTTCGCCCGACTCGTCTCAACCGGGGCGTGATGGTGTTGATTTTTTCGCCGACATCTTCCACAATCGTGGCACCTCTCACCGCACCGACCCCCGTGGAACGACGCCGATGACCGTCCCGCTGTCTCGTCCGTACCCCAGCCGCTACGGCGCGCCGGTACTCGACCGGGTAGACCCGAAGATCTTCACCCTGCGGTACTACACCGACTGCATGGGGTGCGAGTACTGCCACGACTCGTGCTGCCAGTACGGGGCGGACATCGAGACGCCGCGGATCGTGGCCCTGGAACCGCACGTCGCGGCCCTGGAACCGCTGGTGGGGGTGCCGCGGGCGAAATGGTTCCGCGACGACCCGGACGATATCGGCGTGGTCGCGGAACCCGAGTACCCCGGCGGCGAGTACACCCGCACGGCCGTGGTGCCGTTGCCGCCCGGTCGGTCGCCGCACAACACCGAGGCGTGCGTCTTCCTCGACCCGGTCGGCCGGGGGTGCATCATCCACCGCTTCGCCCTCGAACGGAACCTGGACGTCCACGACATCAAGCCGATGGTCTGTCTGTTCTTCCCCCTCAGCCACGGGGACGGAGAACTGAAACCGGCCCTGGAGTTCGAGATCGAAGACCTGATCTGCGAGGGTGCGGGCCGGACGCTGTACGAGTCGACACGGGACGAAGTGATCTACTACTTCGGGCCGGCCCTGGCCGAGGAATTGGACCGACTGGCGAAGCAGTCGGTGGGGGTGCTAGAAGGTCGCACGCTCGTCTCCCTGCCGATGCAGCGGTAGCTTTCGGGGGAAAACCCCGACCTTGCGCCTTGACAGGTTATGGGCTATCCTCAACAATCAGCAACATCACTGTGCTTGACGAGTCTGTTGTCCATCGCGAAGGGAGTGCCTCATGTCGTCTCAACCCCGCCGTCAACGGCTCGTGGTCGAAGATATCGGCGACGTGACCGTGGTGAATTTCGTGGACAAGAAGATCCTGGACGAACAAAACATCCAGATGATCGGCGACGACCTGTTCCGCCTCGTGGACGAACTCGGCCGGCGAAAGCTGCTGCTGAACTTCTCGAATGTCGAGTTCATGTCGTCCGCGGCACTCGGCAAACTGATTCGCTTGCATCAACGTCTACAAGCTGTCAGTGGAAAGTTGATTCTGTGCGGCGTTTCTGTCGGCAT
>JBBQCQ010000469.1:0-4032 GCA_038318835.1 Gemmatales bacterium
ACGGATGCACGGGCTGATGACGGCCGAACTGAAGACCCAGGCCGATCCGCGGGCGTTGGGCAACGGCGCGGTCTTCGACACCTACCCGCCGACGGCCGGCCGCGGGTTCTACGAGAAGTGGCAGCGTGGCGACAAGGTCGAAGCCGGCTGGGTAAACCCGACCGACTTCGAGAAGGGGCCGATCAAGTGACCCGACCCGCAATCGAGCAGAGCGAACGAACCACCGAGGCACAGAGAACACGGAGAAGAGAAAAGCCGAGAAGGTCTTCTCCGGTATTTGTCTTCTCCGTGTTCCCTGTGCCTCCGTGGTGAAAAATCGGAATCTCGAAGCCGCCGACGCACTCGAACGCATCGACGCCTTGTTGGCGTAGCCCTCAGTATGGCGGTAGCAGGCGGCGGCCGATGTGGCCGAGGACGACGAGGAAGAAAAACGCATTCCGGGTCAGGCGAAGGACCGGCCCGAGCAGCGTGGAGAGAAGCGATTCCGAAGGCACATCTCGGCCGATCACTTTCGCTGCTAACCGCTCGATTCGGCCCACCGACCACGGCCAGTCGCGGTAGCCGGTCAGCCACTCGGCCGGGATGCCGGCTTTGCCGACGCGGGTGCCGATCAATCCGCCGGCAATCGCGGCCACCGTGTCGGTGTCGCCGCCGCAGCGGATAACGGCCGGGACCGCGGTCCGGTAGTCGTCGGCGTGCCGGAAGAACGCGAACAGGGCGACCGGCACCGTGTGGTACATGTACCCGCTCACGCCGCGGGTCAGGCCGAGCGACGCCGCGAAGTCTTCGACCATCAACCCGGCGGCGATCCCATCGACAACTTGGCGGACCAGTTCGCGAAGTTCGTCGGCCGCCGGGTCGCGCGGGAGCAAACCGTCGAGTCGGTCCGCGAACGCGTCCGCCGCCGGGGCCGCCGCCGTTCGCGTCGTCGCGGCCAGCCTCACCGCGAGGGCGACCGCGAGTGCCCCATATTCGGCCTTCGGATCAGTATGCGTGAGGCGGGTTGATTCGCGGACGATCGCCCGCAATTCCGCGTCCGTCTCGGCCCACGCCCCGAGGACGGTCGCCCGCATGGCGGGACCGTTGCCGGCGGAGAAGACGCCGGACTTGGTGGACGGGAAGCCGAGCCAGAGTTTGACGCACGCCCGTAGTGTCGCTTTGCCGATTCCGACCGGAAGGCCGAGGAACCACCAGCGTAACCGCCACGCCAGCCGACGACGGAAGACCGCGGGCGAATCGGCCGACAACACGGATGCCGTCAGGCAGGCGTGTTCCGTGTCGTCGGACCCCATGCCGACGCCGAAGAAGAACTGCATCCGGTGCAGGTGCGGGTACAACCGCGGCCCGCGGCGGCGGGACAGGCCTTCCATCGGTAGGCCCATCGCATCGCCGACGGCCTGACCGAGCAGGCAGCCGCAGATGGCGTCTTCGGTCGTCATCGTCCACGACCCCGCCCCGCCGCCGCTTCCTGCGTCAGGAACGCTCCCGTCTCGCCGGCGGCGTAGTCCTTCATCAACTCGGCTGCTGGCCGGCCGATGGCCTCCAGCGTTTGCACCACGCGGTAGGCCCGCAGGTGCTCGCCTTCCAGCCGCCGTCGCGACTTGGCGGTCGCTTCCAACATCGTGGTGATCGCCTGCACCGCCTCCGGCGAAGCGTTCGTCGCGGCCTCCTGCTTCAACTCCGCGTCGAGGGCGTCGGCCGCGGCGGTCAGCTTCTTCACGGCCGTCTGCCTCGCGGCGAAGGCCGGGGCATCGAGCGACTTCACCCACGCCGCCACGTCCTCGGCCGATGGCTTCGCGGCCGGCTTCAACTTCTCGCGGAACAACTTCACCGCGTCGGCCGGGTGGTCGGCCAGCCGGTAGACGGCCCGCGTTGCGGTCGCGCCGTCGGCGGAAACGAGGTCGGCCCAGCAGGCGGCCACGTCGAACACCGGCGGGGTCGGGTCGATGGCCGCACGCAAGTTGTGGATGCGCACGATCGAATCGGCTCCGCCGGTCGCGGCCCGACGGCCGTCCGGGGCGAAGGCCAGCCGGGCGGTGCGCGTCGGGTCCGAGACGATGGCCACCGGTACGAACCGGGCCGCGTCGAACACCGTGAACCGCGTCGGCTGCCGGCCGGTCTGCACGGCGCACAGGCGACTGTCCGCGGAGACCACGCACGGAGGTGGAAAGCCGAGCGGGCTGTCGAACGTCAGACGGCCGAGTTCGTTCATGGTGGCCAGGTCGTAGACCAGTAGGGCCGTCGTCGGCGCGGTCGCGTGGGCGTCGTGCAGGACGGCGAACCGGCCGTTCGGGGCGACCGCGTACACCTTCGGCCGGACGTTGTCGGCCAGCCGGAGGGCGGCGCGAAGTTCGTTCTTCGAGAAGTCCCAGACGCGCATCTCGTCGGTTTCGTGCCCCTCGTAGTAGGCAACGCCAATGCCGGCCGCGAGGGCGACCGCGGTCTCGTCGCGGATGAGGGCCTTCTCCCCTTTGCCGAACTGCGGGGGCATCTGCACCACCGGGCCGACGAGCTTCGCGTCGCCCGAGATGCGAGCCACGAACTCGTTGGCGACGAGCACCCGGCACACGTCCGATCCGCCCTCGAACACCAGTTGGCGGACCGCCATCGACCGCTCAGGATTCGGTAGCGGCGGTCGGGGGAACATCGCATCGACCGTGATCGTCGCGACGCGGTCACGGCCGCGGTCCCAGATTCGCACGCCGTCGGTGGAATGACCTACCGCGATCCGCGTGCCGTCGGCACTGACGGCCACGGCCGAGACGGGAAAGATCGAGTCGTCCTCCACCCGCGGCGGCGGCAGGCGGAACGCCTCGGCTCCGTCGGGCAAAGTCCAGACGCGGGCGGTGCCGTCGTACCCGCCGCTGACCACGCCCGACCCGTCGGGCAACCACGCGAGGACCGTCACCCGCCCGGCATGGCCGACAACCGGGAACCGCTCCTTCGCCGTGGCCACGTCCCAGATTCGCACGGTCGAGTCGTCCACCGTCACGAGGGTTTTGCCATCGGCCGTCAGGTCCGAGCGCCGCGACCACCGTCCGCCAATCGGGAAGTCGCGGATCGTTTCGCCGGTGTCGGTGCGAACGAGCCGATAGTGCGGCACGCCGCCGACCGACCCACCGACGAACACGCCGGTGCCGTCGGGCGTGAACCGCGAATCGCCACCGCCGAGCGGGGCCGGCCACTCGCGGACGACTTTGCCGGTGGCCACGTCCCACAGTTGCGTCTTGTGCGCAAAGGCACTCGTGAGCAACCGCGACCCGTCCGGCGAGAACGGCCCGACAATCGCCGCCGATGTGAACTCGCCGAAGGTGCGGATGACTTTGCCGGTGGTGGCATCGAGCAGTTGCACCGTCCAGGCGTCGGACTTCGACTTTTCCTGCGCGAGATGGGCAATCAGACGCCCGTCGGCCGACACGGCTACCGATGTCCCGGTCGGCAGCTTAGACTGCCACAGTTCGCGGAAGCCGTCGTCGCCGATGGTGCCCACGGCCAAATCGTTATCGGCGGGTCGGGGCGGGGCTACCGCATCGACCGCGATGGCGCGAGAGTCGGCCACGGCGGTGGGTGGAGACGACGTGACTGCGAGCGTCTTGCCATCGCGACTGACGGCGAACGCCACGGCGAGGCTCTTGCGGACGTTGCCGCTGACCTTGAGCGGGGAAGTCTTTCGCGTCAGCGTGTCATGTTGAACGAGGCCGCTCTGGCCGAGGCCTGCGAACACCCAACGACCGTCCGGCGAGAAGATTGCGGAGAAGACAGAGTCTCGCGGTTGCTTATCGATTGCCTGTTCGCCGACGGGTTTGGCCGTGCGTAGGTCCCACGTCTGAAGGACGCCGGCGGCGGTCAGCACGGACGCGAGCGGTTCCCCGGCGTGGACGCGCATGGCCACCGGGCGGGCGACGAGTTTGCGGTCGGGGGAACCGAGCGTCGCCGTCACCGGCGCGACGGGCGGTTCGGCCGCGAACACGGGGGCGGCCAGGACGAGAACGAGGGCAAAAATTCGCACGGCGAAGGCTCCGGGGGCGGGTG
>JBBQCQ010000470.1:0-4022 GCA_038318835.1 Gemmatales bacterium
GTCGCTTACGCTCCCGCAACGGCTCTGCCGCAACAACCGCGGGGGAAAACGCTCGAAGACGTAGAAATGGAGTACATCTTGCAGGTGTACGCGAAGAACAATCAGAACAAGCAAGCGACGGCCACCGAACTCGGCATCAGCCTGAAGACCCTGTACAACAAGCTGCACAAGTACGAAGACGAACGCCAACGGAACGCCGGGTGATCGTCGTCACGATGGAACTGGGAGGGTGAAGTGGTCGGGGGATGTGATGAGCCGGGTTGATCGACCCTTATCGTCAGCACTACGATTGATTCCCGACCACGGTGACGAGTACATCCGGCACGTCTCCGCGACCCCGGATCACGTCTGCGAGGTTCTACGACTGCGGAACAACGCGATGACCGGGGCGAAGAGGCAGACGAGCGAGGGTATCACTTCCGACACTTTGGCCGACTACACCGACAAGTTGACAACCGGGGCGGCGGCCAAAAACAGAACGGTGACGAATGATCGCGCGGAAGCGACTGCTGAGCAATCCGCTCTCCGACGGTGAGGCGACAGGTACGAACGGCGGGCGGTCTACCACCTGACTGCGACGCCGCGTCCTCCGTGGTGCGACCCACGGTGCCGGCGGTGAATCGGCGCGGCAATCGTGGGCGGCTTGGTTGGCGAACGGGGAAAAGAGTCGTTGAATCGCGGCCGCGGTTCGGGCCAGAATCATCATGGGAAGTCCTTTCGTCAATCGAGTGGAGTCGTGAACTCTCGATTGTGGAAAGACTTCCCATCTCCTAACACAGCCACTGCACCTGAAGTTGATGCCGATGGGCTGGAACGAATCGCAACCCCTGGCCAACGACTGTTGCACAGCCGCGGCTGGAAACGCTTACTACTTCGGGAACCCAACCGCGCTCGTCGTCGGGGCCAGGGCCAGCGGCGGCGGCAGGATGTTGCGTGTTGCCGACGGCGGCACGGCCATCGGCGCGGCTGGCACGAATGGCGGCGGGATCGTATCCGACCCGGAACCCGGACCAGGTAGCCCGCCGCTCGGCATCGGATAGCTCGGCCCGTACACCGGGCCACTCGACGGGTAGCTCGGGCCACTACTCGATGGATAACTTGGGCCGTACACGGGGCCGCTACTCGTTGGGCAGCTCGTCGCCGGCTGGCTGCACACCGCCGTGTCGCGGGGGGCGGAGGTGAGTCTCGCCGCGGGCGGGGCGTTGGTGTCGCGACTGAACAGCCGACAATTATTGCTCTCGCCGCATGTGTGACGGCAACCGCTCGTCGTTGCGAGGATTGCCACGCCGAGTAAGCTCCACCACATCCGTTTCATGACCCCCGCCTTTCGCTGCCGTCGGACTCTCGGAAGAAGAACTTCAATCCATTCTCCACTCGCGGCGAAAATTCCCAACGTCACTGGCGGAAAAAACAAAACCCGCCGGGGAACCCCGGCGGGGAGACGTCGCGCAACGCGACGGCGTTCGCCAGTCGTTACAGTCGGCTCAATCAGACTTCTTGGCGTCTGACTTGGCCAGGTTCTCCTTCAACAGATACTCCATTGCCAGGTCGAGTTGCTTATCCTTGAACGGCTTTGCGGCCTTCGTCGGCGGGGCGTCCTTCCGCTTGATGAGTTCCTTCTCGTGCAGGAACTCGGCCACCGCGTACTCGTCTTGCTTGTCGAGCTTGATCTCGAACCCCTTGTTCGGCACCACGCCCCACTCGTCTTCGGGCTTGCCGCTCGTACTCCGCTTGTCGATGTTCCGGCCGAGCGGCGGGAAGTACCGAGCGATGGTCATCTTGAACGTGCCGCCGGTTGGGCTGAAGTCTTCGACCGTCTGCACGCTCCCCTTGCCGTAAGACCGCTCGCCGACGATGACGGCGCGGCTGTAGTCTTGCAGCGTCTGCGACACGATCTCCGAGGCGCTCGCGCTCGTGCCGTTGACCATCACCACCATCGGGAACTTTGACCGGTTGAAGTTCATATTCGGGCTTTGCCCGTCGCGGTACTCTTCGACCTTGCCACCCGGCCGCGGCTTGATCTTGAGGAGTAACCCGCTCTCCAGGAACATGTCGGACACAGCCAACGCCCCGCCGAGGGTGCCGCCGGGGTTCGTCCGCAGGTCGAGGATCAGACCCTTCATGCCGTCCTTGCTCAGCTTCGTCACCACTTGCAGCAGTTCCGGGGCGGTTAACGGCCCGAACTGCGTGAGGTGCACATAGGCGATCTTATTCGTCTCGTCGAGGTAGTAGTTCCAGTTGTCCTTGTCGTCTCGCGTCACGCCGAGGACGGTCTCCAGGCTGACGCGGGCGCGTTGCAGTTCCAGCACCATCGGCTCTTTTTCGCCCTCGCGTTGCACGACGACGGTGATCGGCGTGCCGGGCTTGCCGAGGATGATCTCGATGGCCTTGTCGGTCTTCATGCCCTTGAGCGAGATGACCCGCGCGTCGCCTTCCTTCAGCGGCTTGCCGTCGGAATCGAGATCGCGGCGGACTTCGGTAATCAGGTCGCCGGCCCGCATCCCGGCCTTGTACGCCGGGCTGCCCTTGATCGGCGACACCACCAGCAGACCGTCGCGGGCCAGGTCGCGGCGGATATGCACGCCGATGCCGCTGTACGCCGACTTCCAGCGGCTTTCTTCCCGCCGCATCGTCTCGCGGTCCACGTACACCGTGTACGGATCGTCCACCCCATAAGCCATCATGGCCAGGGCGATGTCCATGTCCTTACCGTCGTCCAGGTCTTCGCGCTTGCCCAGGCCCGTCCGCACGGCGGCCAGCAGGTCGATTTGCTGCTCCTGCGTCAGTTCCTTCGGCTCCTTGATCTTCGCTTCCACCTCGGCCGGCATCGGCTCGTCGAGGCGGCGGTAAATGCCTTTCACGCACCCGGCCGTCAGCGTGCCCGTGTCCAGAGGCTTGACGTACCGTTCGTTGAATCGCTCGGCCCCCTCGAACACAACCTTCGCGAACTTCGTCGCGTCCGCCGCGGGAAGCTTCATCGCGTCGATCAGCTTCGCCCGCTCGGCCCGGAACTTGTCGATGGTCAACTTGCCATCGACGAGTTCTTGGTACTCCTTGCGGAGCGCCTGTGGCGTCTTCAGCTTCGGCATCCGCTCCAGATACTTCTTCCCCTCGGCGGCTTCGACCGCGTTCACCACGTCCGCCTTCACTAGGGCGACGAAGGCATCCTGCCGCTTCTTCGCGGCCGGGTAGGCCGGCGAGGTGCTGACGGCGAAGTGCGAGCGGGCCACGCCGACCACGGTCGGTGTCGCTTCCTTCTCGCTCGTGGTCGTGCCGAGCTTCTGCGCCTGAGCGGTGACTTCCTTCTCCAGGTACGCACTCAGTTCGTCGATGGTCACGAGTCCGTCGGCCTCGTTGCCATCGATGTCGGCCGCCCCTCGCATGCCTTCCATCGCCGTCTTGATGAACAGCCCGTGATCGCCGACCGTGATCGGCTCGTTGCCCGGCAGGTACGACAGAATCACGATCTTGTCGCCGAGCTTCGGCTGGTCGTCGTCCTTCACTTCGTCCTTGCTCTCGGCCAGCACGCCGAGGAAGCCCGCGGCCATCGCGCTGGCGTTCGGCTCGGCCATCGCCTCCTTGCCGGCGTCGAACCCCTTGAACGCGAGATCCGTCAGCACGCACAAGCGCTGCGACTTCACAAGCTTCATCTCGTTCGACACTTCTTGCGCCGAGATCGCGTTCTTCGCCCGGTCGGCGACGGTGCTTTCGGTGGCGAAGAACGACACCTTGTCGAACCCATTCGGCGCGCCGCGGCCGAAGAAACCGACGAATAGCAGGTCGTCCTTACCGGTCTTCTCGACCGCCTCGTGCAAGGCCCGGAGGATGTTCTCTTTCGTGGCCTTGCGCCCGTGCCGTTTGTCGTCCGGCGTGGAGGTCAGCAGGGCGATCCGGTTCTCCGGGATGCCACTCGTCTTGGCGTCGGCGAGCAGGTCGTACATGGCCTTCGCGTCGGCATCGGCCGTCGGCCGCGGCTGGATGGCCTTGTCGTCGAACTGACTGACGCCGATGAGCACGGCGTA
>JBBQCQ010000471.1:0-4008 GCA_038318835.1 Gemmatales bacterium
GTCGATGATGCTCGCGTGGTTGAGTTCATCGGACAATACCGCGTCCTGATCCGACAACAACGGCTCAAAGAGGCCGCCGTTCGCGTCGAAGCAAGAGATGTAAAGAATGCTGTCGCCCTTGCCGAAGAACTTGGCGATCTGCTGTTCACATTGCCGATGAATGTCCTGCGTGCCGCAGATGAACCGCACCGACGACAGGCCGTAACCCCAATCTTTCAACCCCTTCTCCGCCGCCTCGACCACCTGCAGGTGGTTGGCGAGGCCGAGATAGTTGTTCGCACAGAAATTGATGACCTCGCGGCCGTTGACGGTGATCGTCGCGTTCTGCGGCGTTTCGATCCGCCGCTCCGCTTTGTACAAGCCCTTCACCTTCAGGTCGGCGAGTTGATCGCGGAGGTAGTCGCTCAGTTTTGCAGACGGCATCGCAGAATCTCAGAGGAGTGAATTCGATTCGGGGTTGGCAGGCAGTGGCGGTGCGACGGCAGCAGGTGACGTGGCGAGGGCCTTCCGCTTCCGCCACTCCCGCCAGCCCTTCCACAGCAGCGGGGCGATGGAGACGAAGATCACTCCGGCCGCGAGGATGTCGATGTTCTTCTGCCAGGTGAAGTCCTGCCGGCCGAGGAGTTTCCGCATCGGCGGATTGGCGATGTCGATGACGTAATAGCCGAAGAGCAACATGCTCACGACCCAGGCGATGCCGCCGACGATGTTGAAGACGACGAACTTGCGGTAGTTCATCTTCGCGGCCCCGGCGACGACCGGCACGAACGTCCGCACGATCGGCATGAAGCGGGCGAAGATGATCGACTTGCCGCCGTGCCGCTCGAAGAACGCGCGGGCGGTAGCGAGGTATTCTTGCTTGAAAAACCGGCTGTCCGGCCGACTGAACAGGGCCGCACCGGCCTTCGCGCCGATGCCGTACCCGACCGTGTCGCCGAGGATCGCCGCGACGCTCAGCGCGGCCATAAGCAGCACAATGTCCCACTCGGCGAGCTTCGCGACGAGGCCGAGGACGACGAGTAGCGAGTCGCCCGGCAACAGGAAGCCGATGAGTAGTCCAGTTTCCGTGAAGACGATGACGCAGACGGCCGCGAACGCCGCCCAGAAGACGCCGGGTTGCTGAAGGGCGGCCTTGAACTTCTCTGGGTCGGAGAGATTTCGCGGGTCGATGATGGTCAACAAAATGTCCCAGAAGCGACCGAAAAAATCACCCATCCGTGGCTCCTGAAACGGGGCGTATTCGACCCCCTTCTATCATAGAAACTGACTTGCGGACCGTCTGTGTTCCGCTCTTGAACCCGCCGCCGCAGTCGGGCCGAAAGCACCTCAAAAGATTGACCCCCGAATTCTGTAAGGGTTGGAGCGGTTCTCCGACTAACCGCAGTTCTAAGGCTCGATTGAGCCAACCGCGGTGGGTCATTCCCCAATTTTTAACACCTTGGAGAGGGAGCTCATGATGCGATTCATTCGCGTGACTCTGGCCAGTCTGCTAGCGTGCGTTCTTGGCAATGTGGCGAAGGCGGACTTCGTGGAAGTGACGGTAACCATTCAGAATCTGGCACCCACGAACGGCGTGTCGTTCGCGCCCTTGCGGTTGGGGTTCCACAAGGGGACCTACGACGCCTTCAACAATGGCCAGACGGCCGGGGCGGCGATCATCTCGGTGGCCGAGGGCGGTTCCGCATCGGATTGGTTCCCCGCGTTTGCGGCCGCCGATCCAACCGCCACACTCGGTTCCGTGGGTGGGGCGTTGCTTCCAGGACGAACCGCGAGCAATACGTTCCTCGTCGATACCGATCTGAACCCGTTTTTCACGTTCGGGTCGATGGTGATTCCCAGCAACGATCTCTTCATCGGCAACGATTCGCCGACGCGGTTCCGCCTGTTCGACGGCAATGGCCAGCTCTTGATTAGCTCCATCGGCCAGAAGGGGCGGGACATTTGGGACGCCGGCTCGGAAGTGGCGGACCCACTCAACGCGGCCTTCGTGGTGGGCGGCGTGAACGCCAATCGAACTCCGCAGGACGGCGTCGTCAGTTTCAGCTTTAGCGAACTCGGGGTCTTCGACCGCGTGAACACCGCGGGCGGCTACGTTTACAACAACTCGCTGCTCACGAACGATAGCGACATCTATCAGATCACCTTCGAAGCGCAGGCGGTGCCAGCCCCACCCGCCGTCCTTCTCGCGGTCGTCGGTGTCTTCGGTGTGGGTCTGACCCGACGCTTCCGCAGGAACACGGCAGCAGTCGCGGGGTAATCGTTTCGTATCCCCCTGCTCGACCAGTGTATCGGGCAGGGTTATTCCGCTCACTTTTTCTGAATCTGCTGATCCCACATCGCGAACACGTCCGGCAAGGCCTCCCGCACGATGAGTAGGTGTTCGAGGTTGGGATACTCCTTCATCCTCGCATCGGGCAACGCCTTCGCAAGTGCCCGCGCGCCGCTCAGGGCGAAGTCCTTCTCGCCGACGCCGATCAAGAACGGCAGTTTCCCGAACGGCTTCGCATCCTTCACACGTCCGCCGCCACCGAGGGCGGCTGCCGCGGCGAAGAGGCCAGGATGGTCCTGGCAGAGTGCGACCGTCTGCGCCGCCCCCATCGAGTGCCCGATCAGGAAGATTTTCGCACGGTCGAGTGGGTATCGCTCAGCCAACTGCTCGATCACATCCTTCACCGGTGGGCCGCTTCCGAAGCTCAGGCTGCTCCGCGGGGCGACAAGCAGCCAGCCGCGTTTCTCGCACTCCTTCACGATGTGCCCGGCCCCGTACCCCTCGAAGAACAGGTTCTCGCTGCCGCCGGCTCCGTGCAGGGCTACGACAAGCGGCACCGGCGTCTTCGCGTCCAGCCCCTTCGGCACGAACAACCGCACGGGTTGCGTCTGCTTCTTGTCGAGAGGGATCGACAGCCAAAACTGTCCGGCCCGCGCGGCGTCGAAGTACCGCGGCTTTTCGAGGATGCGAGTGCCTTCGGTCAGCAGCGACCAGGCCGGGATGTTCGTCTCGGGGATGGTCGCGTCCGCGAGTTCCGCGAGGAGTTCCACGCGGTCGCGCAAGGTTGCGGTTTCGATCGTCGCGGGTGTTTGCTTCGCGTAGGCACGGAAGCGGTCGAGGTGTTCGCTCAACTTGTCGATGACCGCGATCTCTTGAACGGACTCACCGACATCCTTCCCGTCGCGTGCGGTCACGAACTTCAACCGGACCTCACCAGCCGCCTTGCCCCCAACCGGCAACGTAACCTTCGCGGGGAACGACACGAGCGAAACATCGACCGGCTTGTCCTCGTTCAGTTGGAGCGTGGCCGTCGCCCGTTCGGGTGGGCCGCCCTTCACCACGTAGAACGGTTTCACCGTCACGACGAGTTGCTTTTCTCCATCCAACAGAAACTTCTTCGGTATGGCGTACAGCGAGTCGAGCCACTGTTGCGCCGCCGGCGGTTCGTTTCCATCGAGTGCCCACCGTGCCCGGTCGAGCGTGCGGCCGGCTTCGCCGAACCGCAACGAGAAGAACATTGCCGTGATGTCTGGCAGCAGCTTCGCCGCCCGTGTGCGGGCCTCCGGGTCGGGCTGTTTCTCCCACGCCGCCTCGAACCGCTTGAGCCGCCGCCCGAGTTCGTATCGTTCGTCTTGGGCGGCCATCGGGGTGACGGTGCCCACCATCAACAAGATCGCGCAGATCGTTCGCATCGGGTTCGCCCTTCGGGTAAACTGTGCCGGTCCGGGAAACCTTGAGGGTTCGCCGCCGGGCGGTACAACGATTACAGTAACGATTGCTCCCCGTTGTGTGAAAGGAATCCCACCCATGACTCGCCGCCTCACGTTCCTCGCCACGGCCGGACTACTCGTCGTTCCCGGCGTGACCCTGGCCTTTTTCAATCGCCCGTACTGCCCGCCGGTGCGCTGGGTTGGCTACTCGACCCCGGCGTATGTCGTCCCGTTCGACCCGTGTGTGTGCCCCGCCCCGATCCCGGCGCCGCCGGCCGATTGCCCGCCGCCGATTTACCCACCACCACG
>JBBQCQ010000472.1:0-4004 GCA_038318835.1 Gemmatales bacterium
GCTGCGCGGTGCCGAACGCCACCCACGTCGATTCCGGCGGACTTCCTGACTGGGACGAGGCCAACGACACGCTCCGACAGCATCCGAGACGGAAGCACGACCACTTCGCACCAAACACAAATACCGTGCCGAACACTATTGCCGCGAGCCACGCCTTCCCTGCCCACGGCGTGGCTCGGCACACGTGGCCGGGCGGTTCAGTGAACCCCATCTGTCACGCGTCAATTCTTGAAAGGACACCCATGATCTCACGACGGACTTTTCTCGCCGCGACGGGGGCGAGTCTCCTCGGGACCACCGCCGGCGCGCGGCCGGACGCGAAGGGGCGGAAGAAACTCGCCATCGTGACCACCGAGTGGCGGTACCACTCGCACGCTTGGCACATGGGCGAACGGTTCCTCACCGGCTACCCCGTCAAGGGCGGGTGGCACCGGCCGGAGATCGACGTGGTGTCGGCGTACGTGGATCAGTTCCCGAAGAACGACTTGAGCCGCGAGCGGGCCGCCGAGTTCGGCTTCACGATCTACAAGTCCGTGGCCGAGGCGTTGCGGTGCGGCACGGACAAGATCGCCGTCGACGCGGTCCTCATCATCGGCGAGCACGGCGACTACCCGGACAACGAGTTCGGCCAGAAGAAGTACCCGCGGTACGAGTTCTTCAAACAGGCCGTCGAGGTGTTCAAGGCGGACGGCCGGGCGGTGCCGATCTTCAACGACAAGCACCTGTCGTGGAAGTGGGCGTGGGCGAAGGAAATGGTGGACACCGCGAAGGAGATGAAGTTCCCGTTCCTGGCCGGGTCGTCGCTGCCGGTGACGTGGCGGATGCCGACGGTCGAGATGCCGCTCGGGGCGGAGGTCGAGGAAGTGATGTGCGTGGCGATGGGGAACGTAGACAGTTACGACTTCCACGCCCTGGAAGTGATTCAGTGCATGGCCGAGCGGCGGGTGGGCGGCGAAACCGGCGTCGTCGCCGTGCAGGCCCTCCGCGGCGACGCCGTCTGGGCGGCGATGGAAGCCGGGGCGTGGAAGGCCGGCGGGTGGGACGCGAAGCTGTTCGAGGCGTGCCTGTGCCGCAGCCAGACGCTGGCCCAGACGCCGACCGGCAGCCACCGCCACCCGACGACGAAGCAGATGCGCGAGTGGGTCAAGACGCCGGTCGCCTACCGCATCGAGTACGCCGACGGGCTAAAGGCCACGATGCTGTTGGTGAACGGCCTCGTCGGCGACTTCACGTTCGCCGCCCGGATCAAAGGCGAGGCCGAGCCGCTCTCGACGCTGTTCTACCTGCCGCCGAACCCGAACGTCACGTACTCCGCCGCCCTCATGTCGAAGGCCGAGGAACTGTTCCTGACCGGCCGGGCCGCGTACCCGATCGAGCGGACGCTGCTCACGTCCGGTCTGGTCGAAGCGGGGATGCAGTCGCTGGGCCAGGGCCAGAAGCGGCTCGAAACGCCGCACCTCGGCGTGCGGTACGCCGCCCCGAAAGCTTCGACGTTTCTGAAGGATTGACCGCGGCCATAGTAGTAGGCACACTCCATGTGCCGTCTCCTCCCTGCCACGGCGACGGCCACAAACTTGCGGATACGCCGAGGTGACGGCACACGGAGTGTGCCTACTACTATGGCCGCCGCGCGGCCGGTTCGACTCTGGACAACTTCGACCGCGGCGGGTATCTTACACTACCTGCCTGCCAGCCTCTCCCGCTGACCCCGCCTCTCTGGCCCTTAACGGCTCTTCTTCATGCGATACGCTTCATTCGGCGTGGTGCTAGCCCTGCTGTGTTCCGCCCTGACGGCGTCCGCGGCCGAGCCCATCACCTTCGAACGCCACGTCCGGCCGATCTTCAAAGCGTACTGCCTCGACTGCCACGGGGCCGGCGAGAAGATGTCCGGCAACCTGGACCTGCGCCTGAAGCGGTTCGCTCTCGCGGGCGGGAAAACGGGGCCGGGGTTCGTCGCGAAGGACGCGGCCAAGAGCCTGATCGTCGAGCGGATGAAGTCCGGCGAGATGCCGCCCGGCGAGAAGAAAGTGCCGGCCGAGCAGATCGCGATTATTGAAAAGTGGATCGCCGGCGGGGCCGCGACGGTCCGTGACGAACCGACCACCCTGCCGCCGGGCCTCGGCATCACGGCCGACGAGCGGGCATACTGGTTCTACCAGCCGCTCACGCGCTCGGCCCCGCCCGCGTTCCGTCCCGCCGACCGCGTGCGGTCGCCGATCGACGCCTTCGTGCTGGCGAAGCTCCGCGAGAAGGGGCTAAGTTTCACCGCCGACGCCGACCGGCCCACGCTCCTCCGGCGGGCCACCTTCGACCTCATCGGCCTGCCGCCCACGCAGACGGAACTTGACGAGTTCGCCGCCGACAAGTCGCCCGACGCCTATGAGAAGGTGCTGGCCCGGCTGCTCGCCTCGCCCGCCTACGGCGAGCGGTGGGGCCGCCACTGGCTCGACACGGCCGGCTACTCGGACAGCGACGGAGACGGCACGACCGACACCGTCCGGCCGGAGGCGTGGCGGTACCGCGATTACGTCATCCGCGCGCTCAACGCCGACAAGCCGCTGAATCAATTCGTGGTCGAGCAACTCGCCGGGGACGAACTCGTGCCGCGGCCGTGGGCGAACCTCACGCCGGCCCAGGTTGATCTCCTCGCGGCGACGGGCTTCCTCCGCACCGCCCCCGACGGTACCGCCGGGAAGGCGCACACGCCGGCCGACGTGGAACAAGTCGTCACCGACACGCTGAAGATCGTGACGGCCGGCCTGCTCGGCACGTCGGTCGCCTGTGCCCAGTGCCACGACCACCGTTACGACCCGATCCCGCAGGCGGATTACTTCCAACTGCGGGCGGTCTTCGAACCGGCTCTGGACCCCGGCCAGTGGCGTCGCCCGCCGGCCCGCCGCGTGTCGCTGATGAGCGACGCCGATCGGGCTAAGGCCGACGCCGTCGACGCCGAGGCCGCAAAGATGCAGAAGGAATACGCGGAGAAGGAAGCGACGGCCGTTCGCGGGGTGTTTGAGACGGAACTCAAGAAGTTCCCGGCCGACGAGCAGCCGAAGCTGAAGGCCGCGTTCGACACGCCCGCCGACAAGCGGACCGCGGAGCAGAAGAAGCTCGTCGCCACGAACCCGAAGCTCAGCGTCACGCCCGGCGTCGTGTACCAGTACGACAAGAAGGCCGACGACGAGTTGAAGGCGATGCTGAAGAAGATTCAGGCGAAGAAGGCCGAGCGGCCGGTCGAGCAGTTCGTGGCGGCGATGACCGAAGTCCCCGGCCGCGTGCCGGTCACGAAGCTGTTCCACCGCGGCGACGCCCGCCAGCCGAAGGGGCCGAACCTGCCACCTGCCGACCTGACGATCGCCGCCCCCGACGGGCAGCGGGTCGCAATCGCCCCGACGGACGCGAAAGTCGCCGGCAGCACCGGCCGCCGGCTCGCGTGGGCCAAGGCGCTGACGGCCGGCACGCACCCGCTGTTCAACCGCGTCATGGCGAACCGTCTCTGGCTGAACCACTTCGGCCGCGGCCTCGTGGACACGCCGGCCGAGTACGGCAAGCTCGGTCAGTTGCCCACGCACCCGGAACTGCTCGACTGGCTGGCGACCGAGTTGCCGCGGCAGGGGTGGAGCCTCAAGCAGTTTCACACGCTCGTCATGACCTCGACCGTCTACCGCCAGGCGTCGACCCGCGAGACGGGTTCGGCCGACCCCTCCAACCTGCTCTACAGCCGCTTCCCCCTGCGGCGGCTGGAAGCCGAGGCCGTGCGCGACCGCCTGTTGACCGTCGCCGGCCGGCTCGATGTGACTCCGTTCGGTCCGCCGGTCGCCGTCGTCGAGGACGCGACGGGGCAGGTCGGCACGCCCGACGATAAGCCCCGCCGCAGCGTCTACGTCCAGGCCCGCCGCAGCAAGCCGTTCGCGTTCCTCGCCACCTTCGACGCCCCGGCGGGGGAACTCCAGTGCGAACGGCGGGCCTCGCTGACCAGTGCCCAACAGGCGCTCACGCTCATG
>JBBQCQ010000473.1:0-4003 GCA_038318835.1 Gemmatales bacterium
CATGCGCGATGGCCCGCTCGACATGCGAATGGACCGCACCCGCGGGCAGACAGCCGCCGACCTGCTGAACACGATGCCGGTCGAGGAACTGGCGACGGCCTTTCGCGAACTCGGCGACGAGCCGGAGGCGGAGAAGATTGCGGCCATCTTGGTAAACGCCCGCAACAAGAAGCCGTTCAGCCGCACGCAGGAGATTCGCGACTTGATCCGCCACGGGGTGCCGGTGCGGACGGTCCGCCATCCCGGTTCGCCGCCGGAGCGGAAGCAGTTGCTGCTACCGACGACGCGAGTGTTTCAGGCGTTGCGCATCCTCGTGAACCGCGAGTTCGCGAACTTGCAACAACTCCTACGAGTGCTGCCGACCGTGCTGAAGCCGGGCGGCGTGGCCGCGATCATCTCGTTCCACAGTGGCGAAGACCGACTGGTGAAGGCCGCGTTCCGCGACGGCGAGCGGGCGGGCGTGTACGACAAAGTCGTCGATGACCCGATCCGGCCGACGGAGGCCGAGAAGTCCGCGAACCCGCGTTCGCGGTCGGCGAAGTTGCGATGGGCGAAGCGAGCACCCGTTTAGCGGCGACATGGAGTCTTTGCGGAGCGGAGCACGGGCACCGCTCAACGTCAGGGCTGCATTAGCAGGGTGAGTTCCATCGCCTTGCCGTTCCGCAGGAACTTCACCGCCACCTTGTCGCCGGCCTTGTGGGCCGTTGCCCCATACGCGAGTACGTCCGTCTCTCGCGGCAAATCCGCCTTGCTGTCGTAGCTCACGATCACGTCGCCGACCTGGAAGCCAGCGTTCTTGGCGGTGGCGTGCGGCCCGAACTGGCCGACGTGTTTCGCCCGCAATGCCATGCCGGCCTTCACGCCGACCTTCACACGCTCCTCGACAGTGAGGGGTTCCAGCACCATGCCCCCGGTGGTCATCCGCCGCAGCGGCCACGCCCCGGATCGCCACGAGATGTCGTCCCTCTGTCGCCACCCGGCCGGGAGTTCCCACACGATGGTCAGCGGCTTCCCACCGCGGCGTAGTTCGGCCGTCACTTTGCCGCCTTTCGCCGGCGTGTGGTGCAGCACCCATTGCACGTCAGCGATCGACAGCAGCGGCTGATCGTTCATCGTCACGATTTCGTCACCCGCCTGGAAGCCCGCGGTCGCGGCCGGGGAATCGGCGTCCACCTTCAGTACGGTCGCCTTCTCCTTCGGGTCGAGGATCAACCCCTGGCTTTTCGGGTGCGGATACGGGAATAGCACCTGCTCCGGGATCGCCCCCTTTGCCCGGTACGCATCTCGGATGGCGTCGCCGACCTGATGGCAGTGGATGCAGCTTTGCACCACGTTCCCCTCGTAGTTCAACTTCGGCCCATACTTGTCCTTCAGCGTGGGAAACAGTTCCGGCGTCGGAAACAGCGGTTGCGGCCCCCGCTTCGCCGCGAGCGTGCCCTTCACGCTCGCGTGCCGGCCGTGCAGGTCGAGAGCGCCTTGCAGGGCTTTCGTCAGGCCAGGAATCGACACGTCGCCGACCCACTCCTTGCGGTGCGACCGCGTGCCGAACCGGCCGTAGACGGTGCCGTCGGCGTGGAGCAGAAAGGCGGCAAACGACTGATCGTAGTCGTACTGGAAGAGGTTCAAGTCGAGGCCGTTGGTCGAGACGAGGCGGACGCGGACGAACTGGTCGAGGAGCGGCCGTAGGACCGGGTCCTTATCCACCAGGTCGTCGTCGAGCTTGACGCACTCCTCGCACGGGATGCACCGGAGGACGACGACCATCGGCTTGTTCGTCGCCTTCGCCTCCGCGACAGCCTTCGGGAAGTCGTTGTAGATCCAGTACCCGTCGGCCTCCACTTTGACCTTGTCGTCGCGGACTTTCTTCTCGCGGGGGTTCTGGGCGTCGGCGGGAAGGGCGAGGAACAGCACGAACAGGAGGGCGGCACGAGACATCGGACACCAGAAGTGTGGGGAGGGTAAGACGGCTCCAGTGTCCCGGTGCCGGCGGCCGCCGTCAACACTTTTCCCGCGTCCCGATTTACTTGATGATCGGCGAGTCCGGCTTGTCGAACCGCGACGTGATCTTCGGGATGAGCGTCAGGATGGCGAGCGCCATGGCCGTGCTGAGGACGGCCGTGGTCTCCCGCCCCAACCCGGCGGCCACGCCGATGGCGGCCGTCAGCCAGATGCCGGCGGCTGTCGTCAGGCCCTTCACGTCTTCGCCCTTCTCCCCCTTGATGATCGTGCCGGCCCCCAGGAAGCCGACGCCGGCGACTAACCCTTGCAGGATGCGACTGACGTCCGAGTCGGACACGCCGGACTGCTTCGGGATGAGCACGAACAGGGCCGCGCCGAGGGCCACGAGCATGTGCGTGCGGACGCCGGCCTCCTTCCCCTTTTGCTGCCGCTCGAACCCGAGCAGACCGCCGAGTACCGCGGCCAAGCCCATCCGCAGCGTCAGGCGGACGAACTCGCCGACATTCGGCACGTCCGAAAAATCCTGACCGACGGCGGTCGCGATCTGCTCCCACCAACTCATAACGATTCCTCTCCGGCCGCGCCGGGGTAATGGGTTCTCCCGGCCAAGCAACCGCCGTGCCAGCTTACGCCGACAACGCACCTTGTCGAACGTTCGGCCAAACTGTTAGCTATCTACGACTCTCCCGGAAGGACTCGGACCGCATGGCCGTCGGCATCGCCCTCACCGGATACCTACACCCCGACCACCGTGTCAAACTGTCGGAGGCTCGCGACTGGCTGTCGCGGGCGGCCGTCTGGTTCGAGACGGCCGGCGACGCCGTCCTCGAAACCCGCCTGGCTCGCGATGCCGACGACAAACCCCTCGCGCACATCCTGCTCCACCCCGTCGCCGACCCTGTCGAACTTCGCATCGGCGGGTCGGGCAAAGTGACCGTCCACGCCCGCACCGCCCCTGTCGGCCCCGGCTATCACGCCTACTTGTGCGAACTGCTGAAGGAGTTCGCCGAGGACTTCGAGTTCACCTGGAACGAGACGGCCCTCGAACACGACCCGGCCCACTTCTTCGCGACGGAAGACCTGGCGAAACTCGAACGTCACTTCCTGCACTGGTTGGCCGCCGAGTGTTCGACCGCGTTGCGGAAGGCGACGCCGGATCAGCCGCTCTCGATTGGGCTGCCACGGCACCCGAAGTTCCTGCACCCCGGCCCGATCCTCACGCCGCTCGGCCCACGCCCCGCGGAGTGGCTGAAGGAAGTCGCGGGTGACCCGGCGAAGGGCGTCGAGTTCTTCCCGTGGTGGGCGCCGGAACTGGACGCGGACTTCTACACCCGGCGGGCACTCACCGACCTGTGGCTGGCCTTCCAGTGGCGACCGCCGCTGACGGAAGCCGAGGGAGAGTTGGTCGATCAGATCGCCGCGGATTTGGCGAACGCCCACGAGGCCGACCCGCGGGCCGACCTGCCGTGGGACGCCTGGGCGGCCGTGGCCGATGCGATTGACCATGACGAAAATCGCTTCACGGTCGAGCCGATCACGCCGGAGTTGCGGCAGGAGATTCGCCGCCGTGCGACAGGGTCGGCCGAGGCGATCGGCTACCGCCGGCACCCGGTGGTGGCGACGCTCTCCGGCGGCTGGCACGTGCAACTGCCCGGCCGGCTGGCCCTGAAACGCGGCGACGACGGCCGCACCTGGACGGCCTGGGACGACACGCTGACGGTGTGGTTCCGCGACCAACTGCTCGGCCACCCGGAGCACGGCCCGGTGCCGACGCCGGCCGAGGCGATCACGACGGCCCGCAAGACGCTGCCGATGGGCGAGATTCTGCCGTCCTTGCATTCGCACGACACGATCGGCGAAGCCGTCTTCGGCCCGCACACCGAGGATGGCCGATCATTGTGGCGACTGTGCGGCGTGGCCGCGTCCGGCCACCGCCTGGCCGTGTGCAACATCTACCTGTCGCGGGAAGCCGACCGCGCCGCGGCCGTGAGCGTGTGGCAGTCGCTGTACCGCTTGCATGGCTAACCAACTCACAAGCCCGCAG
>JBBQCQ010000474.1:0-4001 GCA_038318835.1 Gemmatales bacterium
GGGCGTTTTCGCCTGGCGGATCGCCTTCACGAGCGATTCGTCCCGCAGGGTGGTGACAACGTTCTCCAGCGACCGCAGGTGCTCGCCCGGCTTGTCCGGCGGCGAGATGAGCAGAATCATCACGTGGACGGGCTCACCATCGACGCTGTCGAACCCGACGCCCGGACCCGACACAGCCAGGGTGCCGGTGAGTTGCCCCACGGCCGCGTGCCGGGAGTGCGGGATGGCAATATTGCGGCCGATGCCGGTCGTGCCGAGTTGCTCGCGGCGCAGGATCGCCCGCACGATGTCGGCCTGGTCCGCTTCCGCCAGGATGCCGGCCTTGTGCAGACTGCCGACGAGTTCCCGGATGGCGTCGTCCCGGTTGGTGGCCTGGAACAGCGGGGCTGGAATGATCGCGTCGCGTATAAGAAAGTTCAGCATCTCCGTCGCCCTCGCCGGCCTGGGAACCCTGCAATTACTTGCGGACGTTGTCCGGCCCGCCGTGCGACGGTGCGCGGCGATGGTCCTGAATCTTTTCCTTGTAGTGGTTAATCTGGTGCTTCATTTTCTCGACGGCCGCGGTCATGGCGACGATCACATCCTCGGCCTCGGCCTGCGCGACGAAGTCGTGCTTGTGCTCGGCGTTGAGGAGAATTTCCGCTTTCTTCTCGAGGCCGCGGAGGTCGAGCGTGACTTCGATCAGCGACACCCGCTCGAAGTAATGGAGCAACTTCTCGGCTTTCTCGCGGATGTCCGCCTGAACGGCATCATCGAGTTGTCCGTGGCGAACCGATACCTTGACTTGCACGGCGGTAGTCCTTTCCATCAACGCGGTCGGGCGAAGCAAACGTCCCGGTGATTGTATTCGTATTGTGAAGAGCATTCAATCGCCGACCGGGGTCGGTTCGCCCGAACCGGACCGAAGTTCCGGGCTGTGCCGATTGTTTGACACAACGGGGCCAGCCGACAGCGGAGGTATAATGGATTCATCCCCTCGGAGATGGGCCATGACCGCCGAACCCCTCTGGACGCCTCAGCCGGCCGCGGCCGCGTTCGTCCGCGAGACGCTCGATACCTTCCTGGAAGCTAGCCCGTTCATCGTGAACCTGCGGGACCGCATGCTGCACGAAACCGGCACGCGGCTGCTCGACTGGGTCTCTTGCTTCGGGTTGCCGCCCTCCGAGCCGCTTGTACGCCGATTACACGAAGTCGGTTACACGGCCGACGATGAAGTGTGGCAGCACCCGGCCGGGATGTTTCCAGCCATCGAACTGGTGACGGACGCGCCGAGGATGTTGTTTCTCAAGGTCGAATCCGTCGCCGACTTCGTCTTCGCCCAGAGGTTGACCGGGAAGGCGACGATCTTCGGTCGTCCGCTTGCCGACGAGCGGATGGGGAAAGTCGCCGCCGAGAATGGCACCGAGTGCTGGGTGATGGAAAGCCACGGCGACGGTGCCGACAACCCGGCGAAGGTCTTGCACCACCACGAAGCCTTCCGCCTGCGGAACCGCGACTTCGCGAACGACGCCGACGGCTTCGCCCACGCCCGCACGCTCATCCACGCGGCCATCGCCGAGTTGGGCCAAGATCGCACCTGCGACCTGTTCTTTCAGGCCGAGCGCGAGTATTGGCAGATGCGAAACCGGGCCGCCCGCGTGCAGAAAGCCCGGCAGGACGCCCTCGGCCTCGGCTGGGCCAACCACGACCACCACACCTACCGCAGCGGCCGCGAGAACTTCGCGCCGATGATCGCGATTCTCGAAGAGATGGGCTTCCGGTGCCGCGAGCGGTTCTACGCCGGCCGCGACGCCGGGTGGGGGGCGCAAGTGCTGGAACAGCCGGCCGTCGGCGTGGTGATCTTCGCCGACGTGGACCTGTCGCCGGAAGAGGTGGGCGGCGACTTCGCCCACGAGCCGCTGCCGCCGCGGCAGGAACTCGGCACCGTCGGCCTCTGGTGTGCCCTGCACGGCGAGGCGTTCTTGCAAGCCGGGATGCACCACCTCGAATGTCAGTTCGCGTTCGACGCAGCCCGCGAACAACTGAAGCCGCACGGTATCGACTCGATGAAGCCGTTCACCGACTTCGATTACCTGCGGCAAGCCTTCACGAAGGGCGAAGTCTGGCCGGTTGCCGAACCCCGCGTGGCGAAGCTGCTGCACGAGGGCCGCATCACGGCCGCGCAGGCGGCGAAGTTCCGCACCGACGGCGCGCTGGGGTCGCACCTGGAGGTTCTGCAACGCGACAACGGTTACAAGGGGTTCAACCAGACGGGCATCAACGAGATCATCCGGGCCACCGACCCACGGCAGGCCGGGGCCGCACCCCAGTGAAGGAACATGGACGCCCTTGCCAGACGGCCGGGTGCCGCCGTATGATGATCGCTCAAGCGGGGTCGTAGCTCAGTTGGTAGAGCGCGTCGTTCGCAACGACGAGGTCAGGGGTTCGACTCCCCTCGGCTCCACTCAAAACGCCCTGGAAAACCAGGGCGTTTCGCATTTTCGGGTCTCCATTGACTAACAGAACAGCCCACCGTAAAAGTTCAAATTAACCCAAGTGATAGCGGTTGCACGTAAAGTCTTGAAGTAATCAATGCGAATTTTTGATGGTCATTTTTGTTGACATTCGCCACAGAGACGGGTAAACCTAAAAATACTCACGAGAAACTCTCGCAATCTTGTGGGTGATCTGCCCCTACTACTACCCAAGTATGGTCAGACCTTTCAATTCCTCTCATTCATGACAGTGTACCACACCGTCATACGTCTTATATTTATTAAATCATAAGACGGCACATTCATCTCTAGACTGGAGTTTCTATGCGTTCGATTCTGAGGCCAACTCGCAAAGCTTTCACGCTGATCGAGCTGCTCGTGGTCATCGCCATCATCGCCATTCTGATTGGGCTTCTGCTTCCAGCCGTTCAGAAGGTTCGAGAAGCTGCGGCTCGCTCACAGTGCGTCAACAACATGAAACAGTGGGGCCTGGCCATCCACGGCTACCACGACACCCGAGAATACTTCCCGCAAGGCCGTCCGGGGTATCAGCTTGGGGCGACTTACTACGTCCCGGGGTACACGAGCGCGGGGTACTCCAATACCCCAGCCAGCATGGATCAACTGGGCGGGTGGCAACTTCGGATTCTCCCCTTCGTCGAGCAGGGGAATGTTGCGAAACCCATCGAAGCGGCGGCGAACTCCACGGCGTTGAACACGGCTTTCACGGCCATTCAAATGACAGCGCTTAAAATTGCCCGCTGCCCGTCCGATCCGTTGAGTACCCAAACGTACCCCGGTGGCATCACCGTGACCGACTACCTCGGCGTGACGGGCAATGACGAAATTGAAGGCAGCGACGCCAAGAACGGGATGTTCCCGCCCTACTACTGGTACTCGTACACCGGAAAAAAGGTCGTCAAGATGGCCAGTATGATCGACGGAACAAGCAACACGGTCGTGGTGGGCGAACGGCCGCCGACGCCGACATTGGATTGGGGATGGTGGTCGGGAACCGACAGTGACTCGCAACTCGCCCACCCCAACCGCGAAACCTACACCATCTCCGGTTGCTCCGGGAATGAAGTCTTCCGGAACGACACGATTAACAATCCAACGGCCGCGTGCCACTACTGGAGTTTGCACACGGGCGGCGGAAATTGGCTCCTGGGCGACGGGTCGGTGCGGTTCATTCAGTACACCGGTGCGGCGACCATTACCCAGATGGCAAGCGTGAACGGTGGCGAAGTTGTGAGCCTTAACTGACGATAACAGCCTGCCCCCGACCGGCACTCGAGATCGAGTGCCGGTCGGGGGCGAATGATTTCGAATCTCGCTGCTAACATCAACCCTTATTTTCTCCACAACTTGCGCATACGCCCCGTTGAGTCGCAATCGACTCCGCTGCGTCTGCGCTCTCACATACCGAAGGCTTCTATGATTTCGCTCGGCAAGTTTCGAACGTCCACCGCAATCGTCGTGGCGTGTCTCGCTCTCGCCGCGATGGGATGCGGCAGTAACGAAGTG
>JBBQCQ010000475.1:0-3990 GCA_038318835.1 Gemmatales bacterium
GGTGATGACGACGCCGACCGAGTTCGCCTCCGCGGCCGAGCCGTTCTGGCTGGTGCCGATGAGGTTGTTTTGAATGAGGTGCTGCCCGCCGCCGTTAATCCGAATGCCCGCCCCACCCGCGAACCCGGCGATGGTCAGCCCCTTGATCGTGCTGCCGGTATGGTTGAGCAGCACGAGGCCATCCGCACCAGCCGCGCTCGCCCCGCTGAGGCGGACGACCGGCGTGCCGGCATAGCCCGCTTGCGTGGTGCCGTCGAGCGTGACGGGGTCGGTGATCGCGACCATTTGCGCCGTCGGCGCGATCGTCTGCACGCCGCCGCCGGTGATGGCGAAGGTGATCGTGTCCGCCCCGGCCGCGGCGTTCGCCGCCACGATGGCCGCCCGCAGCGAGCCGGCCGTGGGGGTGGCATTGTTGCCGTTGTCGGCCGTGGTCGTGACCGTGAAAACGGCCGGGGCCGTGCGATCTTCCAGGGGGATGACGTTCAAGGGATCGCGTCGAAGGGTCCGCACGTATCCGTCCTCGGGGGTCCGGGAGTGTTTCTGCTCTGGTCTTTATCGGCGGGCAACCGGCCCCGCCATGAATGGGAGACGAGTGCGGAGGCGGGGAAGTTTGCGCGTGTTGGCGAGCCGAGCACCGTCAGGTGCCGGGTGAATCGCGGCAAAAACTGAACCAACCACACAGACACAGAGAACACGGAGAAGAGAAAGGCCGGAGAAAACCTCTTCTCGGTATTGTCTTCTCCGTGTTCTCCGTGCCTCCGTGGTGAAAACGGCTTTTGCCATTCACCCGGCACCTGACGGTGCTCGGCTCGCCAGGAGGCTCGCCAGCACCTCAGCCAGGCGGTCGATCTCGGCTTCGGTCGTGTAGAAGTGATGGCTGATCCGCAGCAAGTTGCGGTCCGGCCGCTCGTTCAGGCCGATCTCGATGCGGTGCTCCCACAGCTTCGCCCGGAGGCTCTGCGGGTTCACGCTGGCCGGCAGTTCGCAAGCCGTCATCGAGCCGCTCATTCGTCGGTCGGCCGGTGTCGCGAGCTTGAGGCCGAGCTTGTCGTACACGCCGCGACTGTACGCCGCGAGTTCTGCGTGGCGGTCGCGGATCGCATCCCAGCCGAGCGATGCCTGTAACGCAATCGCCTTCGGCGTGGCCAGCCACGGACACACATCCTTCGTGCCGTCGAACTCCAGGTACCGCGTTCGTGGCGTGCTGCCGTACACGTCTCGCCCGTCGGGGCCGCTCGCCGGGATCGGGTCGGCGTCGGTCTTGTACCCCCAACTGACGTTCAGCGGTTCGAGGTGCCGCTCCCAATCGCGCACCGCGAGGAAGCCGCTGCCACTCGGTGCGAGCAGCCACTTGTGGCAGTTGCCCGCGTAGTAGTCGGCCCCGATGTCGTCGATGTTCAGCGCGATCATAGCCGGGGCGTGTGCCCCATCGACGACGGTGAGGATGCCTCGCCGCCGAGCTTCGGCGCACAGTTCCTTCGCCGGCAGCACAATCCCCGTCGGCGACAGAGCGTGGCTGAAGAACAGCACCTTCGTCCGTGGCGTCATCGCCCGCACGGCCGCTTCCACAACCTCGCCAGGGTCACGCGGCATCGTCGGCAACGGGAACGTCTTCACGTCCAGTTGCTGCCGTGCGGCGGCGCGTTCCCAGCACCACACCATCGAGCCGTATTCGTGATCGGTCATCAGCACTTCGCCCGGCCCGTCGATGTGCAGCCCCGACGCGACGAAGTTGATCGCCACCGACACGTTGGACGTGAAGACGAACCGCTCCGGGGTGGTGCCGAGGAACTGCGCCGTCTTCGTGCGGGCGTCCCACAGCAGCGGCGGCAGTGTGCGAAGGAAGAAGTTCGTCGGCCCCTTCGCCATCAGCGTGCGGAACTCATTCGCGGCCGCGAACACCGGCACCGGCGTCGGCCCGAACGACCCGGTGTTGAGCATCGTCACCGCCGGGTCGAGCATCATCTGCGAACGGGCGGCGGTCCAATCGGGGGTGTTCATGCCATCAATGTAGCGACCCATTTTTACTCCGCATTCCGCACTCCGCTTTCCGCACTTCCGACTTGCGTGGGGTGCCCCCTCATTTCTATCTTGGAGGGTACTGAAATCGACCCGCCACCGGGAGCCACCCATGGCCGAGCGCGAGAAGCTGCCGTACCCGCCGTCGCCCGAAGATGTGCCGGACGAACTCACCGACTACCCATCGAAGTACGTCACCCAGGAGTGGCTGCTGCTCACCGGGTCGTTCGTCTTTCTGCTCATCTACTTCAGCCTCGTCATGTTCAGTGGGTTCATGACCGTGTGGATGGTCGTGTCGATCCCCCGCGCGAACGTGTGGCCGATCTTCGGCGCGATCTTCTTCGCGCTTTGCTTCGCCGTGCTCGTGAAGGGCTTCTTCAAGGGCACGAACTTCGAGAAGGAGTTGATGATCGAACTGAAAGAGCGCGACGAGCCGAAGCTGTTCGCGTTCATCCACCGCGTGTGCGACGAGACGGGGGCCGAAGAGCCGAACAAAATTTACGTGATGGCCGACGTGAACGCGGCCGTCATGATGAAGACCAGCCTCGTGAATCTCTTCGTCCATCCGAAGCGGGACCTCATCCTCGGCCTCGGCCTTATCAACTGCCTGAATCTCAGCGAGTTCAAAGCTGTCCTCGCGCACGAATTCGGCCACTTCAATCAGGGCGGGTTCGTCGGGGCGTACACGAACGTCGTCAGCCGCATCATCTACGACCTCGTGGCCGGCCGCGACTGGTTCGACGCGATGATCGACTGGCTGAAAGCCTCCGGCGGCATCGGCACGCCCATCGGGTACCTCATCGGCGGCGGCCTGTGGGTCATGCGGTCGGTGCTGCTCGGCATCTACAAGCTCATGAGTTCGCAGCGGCTGAACATCTCCCGCGAGCAGGAGTTTCACGCCGACCTCGTGGCCGCGAGCGTGGCCGGCAGCGATGCCATCGTTCACGGCCTGCTCCGCACCAAGCATGGGGCCGAGTTCCTGAACTTCGCGTTCGGCGAACTTCGCAAGGCCGCCGACCACAAGCTCTACACGGCCGACATGTATTTCCACCAGCACGCCGGGGCCGAGATCGTCCGCAAGAAGGAGAAGAAGCCGAAGCTCGGCATCCCGCCGAAGCTGGAGAGCATCACGGCCGGCAAGAAGGTGCAGGTCTTCGACCCCGACGAGGAAGAAGACCCCGGCGACACGGGCGACTACCACCCCTCGAACTACGACCGCGAAGAGAACGTGAAGGCCGAGTTTGTCGCCGCCCCGATGGACGAGCGCTCGCCGTGGCTGTTGTTCGAGAACGCCATCGAGTTGCGGGAGCGGATGACGTACAAGTTCTACCGCATGTACGGCCGCGTGCCGAAGGGCACCGAACTGTCCGACCCGAGGAAGGTGCAGAAGTTTATCGACGAGGAGCACACCGAGACGACCTACGACCCGAAGTACGAGGGCAGCTACGACGGCCGCATCATCGACCCCGGCGACCTGGACGAACTGAACGACCTCATCCAGACCGAGCCGTGGCCCGACGAACGACTGGAGACGGTCTTCCGCAAGCTGTACACGGAACTCGGCGACAAGGCCGACACTCGCAAGGAACTGCTGGACAAATACAACGCGCTGATCGCCAACACCGGCCCGAGCCGCGGCCGCAAGGCGAAGCGGCTCCTGAAGGAGACGGAAGAGGACCTGGACAAGATCGACGAGTGGTTCCACTCGCTCGACCGCCGGGTGTACCTGGTGTTCGTGCAGATGGCCTACCGGGTGAACAACGATCTGTACTTCGAGCTGATTAACCGCTACCGCTTCCACATGGCGGTGCAGGGCTTCTACAAGTCGGCCCGCCTGCACCAGGGGCGGGCACACGTGACCTGGAACATGTTCGCCGGCACCGAGCAGTTGGGCCAGGATGACTTCATCGAACTGATGCACGTGCTGCGCGACGGCCGGTCGGCCTTGCGAAAGATCATCCGGGCGGCGAG
>JBBQCQ010000476.1:0-3990 GCA_038318835.1 Gemmatales bacterium
TACACCACACAGTCTTCGAGCCGAAGAAATCGGCTCCGACTGACCCCGTAAAAGATGCCCTTGACGCTCACCGTGATGTCGTCGGTAGGAACCTGCCCATACGGCAGGCGGGTGAACGCCGCGATCACCGACACGGAGACGTCCGTCCCCTTTTCGAACGTCACCAGCCGTTGGCCGGCATCGTTCTTCGCCATCGTCCCGGACACGGCGAGGAATTTGCGGGCGTACTTGGCCCGTGCCGCAGCCGGATTTTCGTGGAACGCCCGCGCGAGGTTTTCCGCCGTGACGACGATCGGGGGAGCGGTTCGATCGACCGGCGGGCCGGGTTGCAGGTCCACTTCGTAGTCCCGCATCATTTCCTCGGTCGTGGCGGGCAGGTCGCCGCCGCCGATGACGCAATTGTCGAACCGGATCGTGTCGTTCATCCGCCCGCTACAGGTGCCGGTGACGGTCACGATCTGCCCCGGCCGAATCTGGGCCGTCGGGTTCTGCCGGGGTTTGAAGTGTACTTCAAAGAGGATTCGCGTGGCCGTGCCCGGCGATTCGATGCCGAGTTGTTCGTCCGTAACCCCCAGGGCCAACCCGGTGAGCGAGACGGTCTTACGGAGGTACTTTTCGTCCGCCGGGGCGATGTTCCGGACCAGGACGGCGTTGGCCAGGATCATGTTGCCCAAGACGCCGGCCGCGGACTTGGTGACGACGTATCGGCCGCGGACGGTCGCACCGCGACCGACTTGCGGCGGCGGGGGCGGTTCGAGGGTCAACCCGGCGGCCGGCCCGATCGCGATCGGCAGCGCGACGCGGGCTTCGGGCGTGATCGAGAACGCCGGCAGGCGGGCCGTGACGAACCCTTCTTCCTCCGAGGACGCCAGTTCTTGTGCGACCGCGTACATGTGTCGGAAGAATATCTGCCCGCCGCCGAACGCCTTACAGATGCCCGAAACCTCCAGCAACTTGCCGCCGTACTTTTCATTGCACCCCCCTGGGTTCTGGGAGTACTCCGCGGACAACTGGTCCGCGGTGATGGCGATGGGCACCTCGGGCGGCGGGGCGACGGTCGGCTCGACCGCAACGGCCTTCGGTTGCTCGACGGCCGCCGTGGCCGAGGGCGGCGGTTCCTCTTCCTCCGCCACCGGGATGATCTTCGGCTTCTTGGCCTCCGGGGTACCTGTCGCGAAGTACGCGATCACGCCGGCGGTCAAGAGAAGCACTAAGACGCCAAGCCGTATCGGCCACGGCGACCTCTGAGCCTCGGTCGGCGCTTCCTCCGGTGCCACGGGGGGGCCGGACCGTTCGAGGATGCTGTCGTCGTAGACGGCGTCGCTGCCGTACTTCTCGGCCATCACATCAATGTCCATCTCCTCGTCCAGTTCCTCGTCCGACGGGGGCGGGATCAGCGACCCGATAAGACCGGTCTTGTGCGGGATGCGCATCGCCGCCCCGCACCGCACGCACTGGGCACGGCGGCCGGCGAACGCCTCGTTCGACTTGTGCTCTGCATTACAGCCGGGGCAGAAGAACAGCAACATCGCTTACCCCCCCGCCGGTGCGTCGTGGTGCGGTTCGGCCGGGTTCTCTTCCCCGTCCTCCTCGGTCGGGTCCACGATGTGCCCGCTGCCCCGGAGGTCTGCCTCCATGGTGGTGAGAATGTTCGCCTCCTTGACGTCTTCCTGGTCCTCTTGCGTCATCGCCTCCTCCTCGTCGGGCAACTTGATGACCTGATCGCACCCTGGGCACAGGGCGTACTGGTCAAACCCGTCCGGCTGATAGCGCAGGGCGAGGCCGCAGTGCAGGCAATTTAGGATGTAGTCCGTCGGCACGTCCGCGACGGGCCGGGAGAGGAGGTAGACGATGACCATGAGGAAGACAATGAATTCGACGCCGACGGCGATGTTGTACCGCCGCCACGGGTTGCCGTCGCCGCCGCTCTTGACCGACGTCTTGGACGGCATCAGATACCCGACCTTCGGCGGCTGGCACTTCGGGCATGTGTGCCGGTCCATCTCCCGGTTGTACAGGACCTCGAGCTTGCACTCGTTGCAGACCAGGTACTTGTACTCGTCCGTGGCCTGCCCGACCTTCGGCGCGTCTTTCGGCCCCAAGAGTTTGGCCGACACCCAGACCACGCCGCCGAAGAGGGCCATACAGAGCAACAATTGGCCGGTCTTCGTCTTCAAGTTGGCCAGCACCCGCTTGCCGAACGACTTCTGTGTCGCCATGAATCCGTCTCGCAAGCCCGAAGGAATTACTCGTTGTACCCGGTCGCGGACCCTTCGTTGGCCGTCAGCAACTTGCGGACCACCAGGACGTCGGTGGCGTCCGACACGAACGTCACGTGGCCGTCGCCGAACAGGCAGTTGACGCCGCCGCCGTGGAAGCTGAACGGCTCGTCGTTCGGCCCGCAGTCGCTGGTCGTCCACGTGCAGGTCGTCGGCCCGCCGAACGGGATGGCGTTGTTGTTCAGAACCTTGCCCTTGTACGCCGCCGTAGGGGGGCCGGCGACGATCGCGGCCGACGCCGGTTCCGCCCACCGCCACGTGTTCCGGGTCGTCGACCCCAACGGGATCAATTCCGTGGAGTTGATCGCGTTCGCCCCGGCCACGTCGTACGCGCCCGGGCTGAAGAACTCGCCCCGGCCGACGGCCTCCACGACCACGATCGTGTGACTGGTGCCGTCCTGAAAAACCTCCAGGCCGGCGGCCGGGTACCGCAGGCCGCCGTAGTCCTGGTACCGCGGGGCACCGGTCAGTTTCACGAGCGCCGTTGCGCTACTCGTTTCCGAGATGCGCGTCCACGCGACCGGCAGGTAGTCGGTGTACCCGTACCCGTTCACGTCCACCCCGGACCGCGAGCGGATCGGGTTCGTCGGGCAAAGGAAGCTCGGAACGAACGTCTTCACGGCTGGCAGGTTCGACATGTCGTTGTAAGCGACCGTCGTGGTCATCTTGGAGTATACGGTGTCCAGTTCCAGGCCCGGGAGCAGTTGGGTGAACGTAGACACCCAGTCGTATTTGATCTGGGCCGGCATGGCTGCGGCGTCCCACCCGATGCCACTCGACGGCAACTGCCGGCGGGAGCTTTCGTAGGTCGCGAAGGCCAAGCCCTGTTGCCGCATGTTATTCGAGCACTGGAGGCGGGCCGCCGCCTCGCGGGCCTTCTGGACGGCTGGCAGCAGCAGACTGATGAGGATGCCGATGATGGCGATGACCACGAGCAGTTCGATCAGGGTGAACCCGGGCCGGCGGGCCGTACGGGTGAAGGCAGCTCGGAGCATGCTGGAACTCGGGAGGAAGGGCGAATGAAACCTCAGAGAATGAACCCACCCGGCCGGTGCGAAGCCGGTCGGGCGGAGGGCCGCCCCCCGAGGGGGGCGGCGGGTTTTCCAGGGCGAGCAACTACTACTCGATGTAGCCGGAGTTGATTTGCTCGATCGGGGTGCACATGCGGCGGAAGGTAACCAGGTCGACGTCTTGGTTGACGAAGGTCACGTGGCCGTCGCCGAACAGGACGTTACAGCCGTTGTTGTGGAAGCTGAACGCTTCGTCGTTCGGACCGCAGTTGTTCGTACCCCACGCACAGGTCGTCGGGCCGCCGAACGGGACGGCGTTGTTGTTGATCGCCTTTTGGCTCTTGGTGCCGAAGGTCAGACCGGCAAGGTCGCCGCTCGGGCCGCTGATGCCGTTGCCGCTGTCAGGCTCGGCCCAACGCCATCCCTTGCGGAAACCGGCCGGGCTGCCCGCACCGGCTTCGTACTTGACCGTGCTGAACGTTTCGCTCCGGCCAACGTCTTCCGTGATGAACACGGTGTGCGACAGGCCGTCGAGGACTTCGCCCTGGCTCGGGCCGTCCATGCCGATCGCGCGGCGGTTGAACGTGCCGGTCGCGTTGCCGTTGACGTCCAAGACGTAGTACTCTTGGCTGGCCGACACGGCACCGTTGCCCGACGCTTCGACCGAACCCGTGGTACCGCCGAACACGCCGCCGATGTTC
>JBBQCQ010000477.1:0-3987 GCA_038318835.1 Gemmatales bacterium
CTCGTCGGCTTCTTCCTCGGCCAGATCGGTCGAGCCGCCCGCAAGGCCGAAATGCCTCCTGTGGAAGTCACTCGCGCAGAAGCAGCCATCGGCGAGACGGCGGCCGCACATCCGCCTGCGGTGGTGCCACAGGCCGGGGCCGTCTTACCCAACGCTGCCGCGCCGAATACTGTCCCCCCGGTCTCGCGGCTCAACCGGCTGCCCCGGCACCGGCCTCTGGCGGGCGATAGTTCCTCAGCCGGTTTCGACAAGGCATCGGGCCGCAGGGGGTTGACCTGCGGCCTATTTCCAACATAGTCGGAAACTCATTTATTCTCGAACAGCACGTCCATCGGTTTGCCGGTATTGATCGCGGTCGGGCGGTTGAGGGCGTCGCGGATCTCTGCGTCGGCGGGCACGCCGAGGGCTTGATAGATTGTCGCCCCGATGTCGAACGGCGTGTATGCCTGGCTGATCGGGTGCGATCCGGCCGAGTCCGACTTGCCGATGACACGGCCACCGACCACACCGCCGCCCGCAAACAACCCCGAATAGACCGACGCCCAGTGGTCGCGGCCGGCGAGCGTCTGGCCGGGCAGCGTCGAAATCTTCGGCGTGCGGCCGAACTCGCCGACCACGGCTACCAACGTCTCGCCGAACAGCCCACTCTTTTGCAAGTCTTCGATGAGAGCGTCAATCCCCGCGTCCAGCCACGGCAGGAGGCGGGTTTTCAGTTTGCCCCAATTATCGGTGTGCGTGTCCCACGTCTGCACGATGCCCATGTTCGCCTGCACGATCGGCACGCCGGCTTGCACCAGGCGACGGGCGAGTAACAACGACTGGCCGAACGGCGTGCGGCCGTAACGGTCGCGGACGGCCGGCACTTCGCGGTCGAGGCGAAAAGCGGCGGCGACTTTGCCCGAGGTTAACATCTCGAATGCCTGATGCTGGTGCCCGCGAAAGGCCGGGTCGCCCTGTCCTGGCGAATCGAGCTGGTCGAGCAGACTCCGCCGCGAATCGACCCGCGACAGATCGACCCCATCGGGCAGCGTGAAAGCGTCCATGCGAAATTTCGGTGCGTTCGGGTCTTGCTTCACCAGCATCGGGTCGTGGTGTTGCCCCAACATGCCAGCGTGCTGGCCGGGCCAGGTCAGCGGGCCTTCGATGAGCGAGTGCGGCAGGGTGACGCCGTTGGGGATGCCGTCGTGCCGCGGGCGGAGGTAGTTCAGGCCGGCGGCGTAGCACGGCCAGTCGCGGCGGGAGAGCACGTTGTCCAGGTCGCTGCCGCGTTGCAGCGGCATCGTCGCGCCGGTCAGCAGGCGGTGCGTGCCGGGCAGGTGGCCGTTCTCGCGGTGCGACAGCGACCGCACCAGTGCCCACGTCTGCATCCGCTTGGCGAGCAGCGGCAAGTGTTCGCAAATCTGCACGCCGGGGACGCTCGTCGAAGCCGGCTTGAACTCGCCGCGCATCTCGGCCGGGGCGTCCGGCTTCATGTCGAGCGTGTCCAGGTGGCTGAGGCCACCGGTCAGATTGACGAGGATGACCGATTTCGTCTTCCGCGTGCCCGCGGCATTTGCGCGAGAAGCGAGCGGCGTCGGCAGGCCGAGGCCGAGGGCGGTACTCGCCCCCACTTGCACGAACTGGCGGCGGGTGGGTTGTGGCGTGATTGGCATGAAGGTGTTCCAACGGCGGGATGCCTCTGTTCTACCCGATCGTCGGCCGGGATGCCAGCGCGAGTTTCAAAACGGCACGCGGAGAACGCAGGATTGGAAGACGCGGAGAACGCGGATAAGACTAAAACCAGATCTTCTGGTTTGATCCGATTTTCATCCGGCGTTCAAAATCCCGCATTCTCCGCGTTCCGTTTGATGTCTTCCTCTGAGAATCCTCGCGTGTCGGCCGATTCCCTCACCACCGTCCCGAATTTGCTCTCGCTGTCGCGGGTGCCGCTGGGTGTGGCCATCTTCGCGTGCATCGCGTACCAGCAGTGGCCCACCGCCCTGATTCTGTTCGTGGTCGCCACGTTCACCGACTGGCTGGACGGCTGGTGGGCACGGCGATTCAAGCTCGTCTCCATCATCGGTCGCAGTCTCGACCCCCTCACAGACAAGTTCCTCATCTGCGGCACCTTCATCTATCTGCAAGCCGCGAACGTCGGCATCTTGCCGTGGATGGTCACGCTCGTGGTCGGGCGGGAAATCCTCATCACTGGCATCCGCGGCATTGTCGAGGCGGCGGGCAAGAAGTTCGGGGCCGACTGGTTCGGCAAGCTGAAAACGGCGTTGCAGTGTGCCGTCATCCTCGGCTTGCTCTTGCTGCAATCGCTCGGCCGACAGGAATTCGCGATTCTCGACGTGGCGTGCCGCGTGTTACTCTACGCGATGCTGGCCGCCACCCTCGGTAGTGGCGTGCAGTATGTGGTGAAGGCAGTCAAGTTACTGCGCTAACAGGAGGCGACGATGGCGGGCGTTCACGGCGAACGAATGTACGGCTACGTGGATCGCGTGCCGGGGTTGTGCTACGTGGCCACGCAGTTCTTCCACTTCAACTTTGTGCCGCTGTTCCCGCTCGGCTCCTATGTCGTCCTCGAAGGCTCCGAGGCCGAACAGGGCTTCCAGGGCAAGCGGATCGGCTTCAACGCGAAGTCGCTCCTGCTTGGCTACTTCCGCGGCTGGGTCGGCCTCGCGGTCATTGTGCTCTGCGCCATGTGCGCGATTTTCGCCGGCGAAATCTGGTCCGACGGGGCCGACGGCCTCACTCGCGGCCTCGTCATTTGCGGGCTGGTCGCGTGGTACGGGTGCGTGTGGTGGGTGCTGATCGCCTGGCACAAGTCCTGGCTGTTCGGCTGGCTCGTCGTCCTCGTCGGATCGGGCGGGTACTTCGCCTGGGACCACGAGAACCCGCCACCGCCGCGGCCGGCCAACATGAACCCGTTCCGGGTCGCTCTGCCGAAGATTCAGCAGCACCGCGAGGAATTGCCGCTGTTGTTGCTGTGCGGCAACGGTTGCCTGTTCGCGCTCGCGGTGATGCGAACTTTCGATAAGGCCGGGCGGTCGCGGGCCTACGAACTCGGCGAAATCCTCGGCGTGGGCGAGGAACAGATGGACGCGATCTGGGAGAAGGCCACCGGCCTGCCGATGCCAGACGAATTCGCGGAGCCGCCGCCGTGAACGAGCAGCAACTCACGACCGGCCCCGGCGGCCGCATCCTCACGAACGTCGGCGTCTGGTCGCCGAACGGAAAGTGGATCGTCTTCGATACGCGGTCCGACGCGGCTGGCGAAACCTTCGACGGCACCCGCATCGCGGCCGTCCACGTCGAGACGAAGGAAGTCCGCACGCTGTACGAATCGAAGCACGGGGCGAACTGCGGCGTGGCGACGTGGCACCCGAAAGAGCCGAAGGTTGTCTTCATCCTCGGCCCCGAGCATCCGACGGCCGACTGGAAGTACGGCCCACCGCGGCGGCAGGGTGTGATCGTGGACGCCCGCAAGCCCGGCGTGGCCGTGAACCTCGACGCCCGCGACCTGGTGCCGCCGTTCACGCCGGGGGCGCTACGGGGCGGGTCACACGTCCACGTCTTCGGCCCCGCCGGCGACCGCGTGAGCTTCACCTACGAGGACCAGTACCTCACGAAGTACGCGACCGAAACCGCGGACCACGAGGCGAACCTTCGCAACGTCGGCGTGTGTGTGCCGGCCGGCGTCGTGAAGGTGAACCGCGGCCACCCCCGCAACCACGACGGCAGCTACTTTAGCGTGATCGTCACGAAGACGACGGCGAACCCAAAGCCCGGCTCGGACGACATCGCGAAGGCGTTCGAGGAAGGCTGGGTGAACGACCACACGCTCGCCTTCCTGGGCCACGTCGTCACCGCGGCCGGCGAGACGATCTCGGAACTGTTCGCCGTCGATCTGCCGGCCGACCTGCGGGTGCCCGGCGACGGCCCGCTGCAAGGCACCGAGACGCGCCGCCCGTACCCGCCGAAGGGCACGACGCAACGGCGGCT
>JBBQCQ010000478.1:0-3982 GCA_038318835.1 Gemmatales bacterium
GCCAGCGAATTTCTCTCAACTGCCATCGGCCGAAAAGCCGATGTCTTCCTCACAGGCGAAATCCGTTTCCACGATGCGCTCACGGCCGAGGCGGCCGGCGTCGGTCTGATCGTCCCCGGCCACTACGCCACGGAACGGCCGGCGGTCGAGGAGTTGGCCGCGCAGCTCGCCCGCGATTTCCCGGCAGCCGCCATCTGGGCCAGCCGCCGGGAGCGCGAACCGCTGACCGGAACCGGGTGACGATTTTCGCTCTGGACGAGACTGCGGGGAGTGGGTATCACGCGGTCCACTACGGCCAGGGAGGGCCGCTCTCGATGATTCGCATCAAATTCGCGTTCGCGTTTTTTCTCGTGGTTTGCCTCGCGACCTGGATGGTCGCACGCACCAGCAAAACCGCTGGAGCGGCCGAGGCGGCGGCCCCGGTGGTCGAGAACTACGGCGAAAACACGGAAGACGTGGCCAAACATCGCTGGCAGACGAACGCCCCCCGCCACTGGCGGTCACTCATGGTGAAGCATTAACGCGGCCCATTGACCGCCGGGTTCACGCAGTTCGGCAGCGGCCGACCCTGCACCCCGGCGAGCAAATTTTCCGCGCACATCGTCGCCATCGCGTTGCGGGTGTCCACCGTGGCGCTCGCAATGTGCGGGGCGATGACGCAGTTCGGCATCGCGTACAACTCGTGGTCTGGCGGCAGGGGTTCCGGGTCGGTCACGTCCAGCCCGGCCGCGAAGATGGTGCCGCTCCGTAGGGCGTTCGCGAGAGCCGGTTGGTTCACGTGCGGCCCGCGAGCGGTGTTCACGAACACGGCCGTCCGCTTCATTTTCGTGAACTCTTTCTCGCCGAACATGCCTTTCGTCGTCGGGTTCAGGTCCGCGTGGACGGATACGAAATCCGCCTCGGCCAGCAGTGTGTCGAGATCGACGTGCGTCGCCTTCAACTCGCGGTCGGCCTCGGGTTTCAGGGTGCGAGCGGAGTACAGCACCTTCATGCCCCAGCCGTGGTGCAGTCGTTTCGCCGTGGCGAAGCCGATGCGGCCCATGCCGACGATGCCGAGCGTGCGGCCGCCGAGGTCGCACCCCAGCCAGCCGAGCGGTTCCCACGTCTTCCAGCGGCCGGCCTTCGCGTCGGTCGCACTCTCCCCAAGCCGCCGCGCGGCAGCGAGTAACAGCGTCACGGCGATGTCGGCCGTCGCCTCGGTCAGCACGCCGGGGGTGTTGCCCACCGGAATCTTCCTCGCGGTCGCGGCGGGTAGATCGATGTTGTTCACGCCGACGGCGAAGTTGGAGATCACCTTCAGCTTCGGGGCGGCCGCGAGCAATTCCGCGTCGATCTTGTCCGTGAGCAGCGACACGAGGCCGTCGCATTCGCGAACCTTCTGCCGCAGCACGTCCGGCGACGGCGGCAGTTGTTCGGGCCACACCTCGGCGTCGCACGCGGCCGTGATGAGGTTCAACCCCGCGGCCGGGATTTTGCGGGCCACAAACACACGAGGCTTGGCCATGATCGTACTCGAAGAGGTGGAGTCCGGGGCGTCATTCTAGGCAGGACTGCAAACTCGCGCAGACAGGCGAAGAGCGTGGCGGTATTTTCGCGGGTCGATGAGTCGGTCCCCCAACCGCACGGAGAAATGAACGTGACCCTGACCCGCTGGAAACTCATGGCCGGTGTCCTCGGCCTGTCGATCGTCGGTGTCGTGGCGGTGGCCAACCCGCAGTGCCCGAACACGAAGAAAGACGTGGCCCGCGAAACCGCCCCGCCGAGCCGCGTGGTGCCCGCGAATGCGGTCGAGATCGTGCCGTCATTGCCGGACGTGACACGCACGGCCCCAGCGATCCCGACGCTCGTTCCACTGGCCGACTTACTGCCGGCGACCCCGAAGCTCGACGCAGAACCGCCGCTCGCCTTCAAGGTCGATCTGGCATTGCCGGCGGTGAACACGCCGACGCCAACGCAGCCGAAAATCGAGCTTCCCACGCCGACCCCGGATTTGCCCAAGTTGGACCGTGTCGTCGAGTTGCCGCTGCCGGGCGTGGTGGCCGTGAAGCCGGTCGCGCCAGTCCCGGCCTTGCCCGAACTGCAAACCCTGAAGCCAGAGTTTGTACCAGCACTGCCGGCCGCACCGACGCCGAGGTTGGCCATCCCACCCGAGCCGTCGCTGAATCGCCTGGTTCTGGATGAGCGCCCCGCCACGATCGCTTCCCCCCTCCCGACACCGCCGAAGACAGTCGAAGCGACGCCGGTCAAGCGGTCGAACACGACCGAAGTGGCCGCCGTCCGCGTGATGATTCACCTCGGCACCGGTCAGCCGAAGTTCGACGTGCTGGCCGGCGACGATGTGCTGCTGAAAGCCGTCTGTGACAACGTGGACATCCGCTCACCGGCCGAGAAGGGGGCCGGCGTGACCCCGCTGAAGGCCGGCGGCAAGGTGCGATTCAGCGCCCCCGGCTGTGAGGGCACGTGCGATAACCTGGTCGTGCTGCCGAGTAGTGGCGAAGTGGAATTGACCGGCAACGTAAAGGTTCACTGCCGGATGGGCAAGGGCGAGACGGAGATCAACGCAGCGACCATGAAGTTCAAGCTCGGTTCCGCACCCGCCTACTCCGTGTCCGAACCCGGTTCGGGCACCGTGACGCCCGCTTCGGTGCGATAAGCTTCGAGTCACCCCTTGCTCGCTGATCTGCAAATGGTGGCAAAACTCGCGTGTCGGTTTTCTCGGCACGCGAGAAGTTCCTGTGCTAGGGTTAGAATGTCCGGGGCATGACAAACTCCGGTTTCATCCACCCGTTCAGCACCGAATTGCCATGTTCACTCATCTCTTCGCCTTCGACTGGGTCGGGTATCAGCCGTACCTGCCCTACTTCGTGGGTTGTGCCGTCGCCGTGTGCGTGTTCAGCTTCTACGTCGGCCGTCGGGTCGGCAGTCAAAAGGCCCGCAGGCACGGTCTGAAAGATCACCACGAGTCGAACGGAACGGACCCGGCCGACGAAAAATCGTTCGGCGACCGCCGCACGACCACTCGCCGTGAGGGCCAGCCGGTGTCGGTCCACCTGTCGTCGCCGGCCTTCCAGGGCCAGACCCGCCGCGGGTGGGTGCTCGACCGCTCCACGGGCGGCTTACGAATCAGCCTCGACGCCCCCGTTGCCCCCGGTACGGCCATGCAGATGCTCGCCGAGCACGCCCCGGACACGACACCGTGGGTGACGACCATCGTCCGTAGTTGCAAGCCGATGGGCAAGAAGTTCGAACTCGGCTGCGAGTTCGAAGAGACCCCGCCCTGGAACGTGCTGTTGCTGTTCGGGTGAGAATTCTTGGCGAGCCGAGCACCGAACGGTGCTTGGTGATTGGCATTGTAATACACCCAGCCCGTTTCGGTGCTCGGCTCGCCTCTAATCGTTCTTCTCAGGTTTCAGGTTCAGCGTCCGGTAGCCGATCCGCGACGCGAATCGGGCCTTCTGCGCGGCCGACAGTTCCTTCGCGTAGCGGTCGCGGACCGCTTCGATCCAGCGTATCTTGCGATCCCCATAATCTGTCTGCACGCGCACGAGCACCGGCCCCGCGTGGCACACCGCGTTGCGGATGCCGGCGTCGAGGTGATCGTGAACCAGAATCTCCTGGTACGCCACCCCAATGGCCTTCGCGAACGCTCGGTAGTCGATGCGGCCGAGTTCCGTGGCCGTCGTCCGCTTGTAGGCGGCCTTCTGCAGCATCTGCATGTAGTGGTAAGCGTGATCGTCCAGCACGAACACCTTCACGGGCAATCCTTCTCGCGCGGCCGTCGAAAGTTCCATCGCCGACATCAGGAAGCAACCGTCGCCGATCAGCACCGCCACCGTTCGCCCGCCGGCGACCTGTTGCGCACCGAGGGCGGCCGGGATCGACCAGCCCATCGACTGATTGTCCACCGGGTTGAAGTACGTTCGCGGTTTCGTCACTCGGTACGACTCGGCCGCCAGGTGTTCGCTTGCCGTCACGTCGGTGA
>JBBQCQ010000479.1:0-3953 GCA_038318835.1 Gemmatales bacterium
AGGAACAGCTTCAACACAGTTCGGCGAGGCATGGAAGAGACTCCCAGGGGCCGAGCGGACGAATGGGGGGTGGATCAGAGTGGCGTCCGGCGGCAAAGACAATCGTAACGCGAACGTCGGCCGGGACAAGCGGATTCACCAGCCGGCGATCATACATTAACCCCCGATCCCTTCCCGCCTCCCCTCGGGTGCCCTCATGGTTCGTTGCTGGCTCGCGATTGTTGTCGTGCTGTCGGTCGTCGCTCCTGCCACGGCCGATGCCCCACGGTGGAATATCCTCTTCTGCTTCGCCGACGATTGGGGCCGGTACGCCTCCGCCTATGCGAAGCACGAGTCGCGGTCGACGGCCAACCACGTCGTGAAGACGCCGCACATCGACGCCGTCGCCGCCCGTGGCACGCTGTTCAAGAACGCCTTCGTGCCGGCTCCGTCGTGTACGCCGTGCCGCAGTTCGCTGCTCACCGGGCGGTACTTCTTCAACACCGGCCGGGCCGCCATCCTGCAAGGCGCGATCTGGGACGGCAGCCTGCCCGCGTCGCCGCTGCTGCTGAAGGACGCCGGGTACACCCTCGGCAAAACCGGGAAGGTGTGGAGTCCTGGCACGCCGGCCGATGCCCCCATCGGCGGGCAGAAGTTCGCGTACCAGAAGGCCGGGATGAAGTTCAACAACTTCTCTGAGAACGTGACCGCCGCCATTGCTGCCGGTACGCCGTTGGAGAAAGCCCGCGAAGAGATGCTCGCACAGGTCCGCGGCAACTTCGCCGACTTCTTGACCGCCCGCGAGAAGGGGAAGCCGTTCTTCTACTGCTTCGGCCCGACGAACCCACACCGCACGTGGGTGAAAGGGTCCGGCAAGGCACTCTGGAACATCGACCCGGACGCGCTCGCGGGCAAGCTGTCGGCTCACCTGCCCGACGTGCCAGAGGTGCGCGAAGACTTCGCCGACTATCTCGGCGAAGTGCAGGCGTTCGATGCGTACATCGGCGTGCTGATGAAGCAACTCGAAGCGACCGGCGAATTCGACCGCACGCTGATCGTCATCTCCGGTGACCACGGCGGCCCCGGCTTCCCCGGCGGCAAGTGCAACCTCTACGACTTCGGCACCGGCGTCGCGCTCGTCGCCGCCTGCCCCGGCGGCACGGGCGGCCGCGTGGTCGATGACTTCGTGAACCTGTTCGACCTCACGCCGACCTTCCTCGAAGTCGGCGGCGTGAAGGTGCCCGACGGCGTGGCCGGGACGAGCTTGCTGAACGTGTTGAAGTCCGAGAAGTCCGGGCAGGTCGAGGCATCGCGGACGTTCGTCGTCACCGGCCGCGAACGGCATGTTGAGTCGGCCCGCGCGGGGAACCTGCCGTACCCGCACCGGGCGGTTCGCACGGCCGACTATTTGTACATCCGCAACTTCGCCCCGGACCGGACGCCGATGGGCGATGCGGGCAACCTCGATGCTCCCGCGAAGGCGTGGGCGACGGTGACGCGGACGGGGTTCGCGGACCTGGACGCCGGGCCGACGAAAGCGTGGCTGATCGCGAACCGCAACGACCCAAAGGGGAAGCCGTACTTCGACGCCGCGTTCGGCCTACGCCCGGCCGAGGAACTGTACGACTGCCGCACCGACCCCGACCAGGTGAAGAACGTGGCCGCCGACCCGAAGTACGCGACCGCGAAGACCGAAATGGCCGAACGACTGATGAAGGTGTTGAAGGACGCCGGCGACCCGCGGGTGATCGATGCCGAGTGCCGGTTCGATCGACCGCCGTTCACGGCCGGGAAGTGACCGCGTCGCGATTCGGGTTACTTCGTCTCGCTCGGCTTCTTGGTGGCGAGCACCTTGGCCGAGGCCCGCACCTGGGCGGGCGTCAGGGCGGGGATGTCGGAGCGGCTCTTGCGATACTTCCGCAGTTTCTCTCGTGCCCGCGTCAGGACGGCCCCGATGGTGTTCACCGGCACGCCCGTCTCGGTGCTGATCTCTTCGTAGGCCCGACCTTCCAGGTAGAACAGCCGCACGATCTCCCGCTCTTTGCCGGACAGCTTCCGCAACAGGCGGTCCACCTCGTCGAGCCGTTCCAGACTCTTGAGTTCCGCGATGGTGCCTTCTTCCGAATCGGGAAGCTCCTCGATCTTCACGTCGCCCTTGCGGATCGAATCCCGCACCGACTGCCGACGGGTGAGTTCATGCACGCAGATGCGGCGGGCGATGACGGTCAGGTACGTGGCGAGGGTGGCGTTGCCGCGGAACTGGCGGAGGACTTTGTAATCGTCGGACACGATCTGCAAGAGGATTTCGGCCGCGATGTCTTCGACGTCTTCGGCGTTGACCTTCGCGCTCCGCAGGTGGGCCGTGTAGCCGATGACGTGGTAGAGCAGGCTGAGGTAGCGATCGACGAAATCGTTCCACGCGCCGGGCTGTTTCTTCAAGCAGCGGTGGAGGAGATCGCGATCGACGGGTGTCAGTGCCACAGTCGTGCCCCCCGGCCTCGGGTGCGTTTCGGTCGGTATGTCTATCCTTAACCCTAGCGGGAAAACCGCCGGCACTCAACGGCGAACCGGAAACTTGGACCCGCGTACAGGTGATACTCGCGGCACGACCGGCAGGGTTTGGCCAGCATGCCTGGCCCCGACTCGCCGCGGCCGATGGGGCCACGGCGGGTCGGGGGTACTCGTCCGCCCTGAATCTTTCGCCCGCGGCCGAAGCAATCCGTGGCCAACGACAAAATCCATCCCCGCGCGATCCAAAGTGTGGACTAGGGTTCTTGGGTCGCGTGGTGTTCGCACGCGGATCGGTTCGCGTGAGGGGAGCCACGCCCGTGAGTACGCTGTCCGACGCTCACCCACCCGCCGCCGCCGGGGCGGTCGTCGACGCCACGCTGCCGAACCGCGGGTTGCCGCCGGCCCATCTCCTGAACTACACTAGCCGGCGATCGGCCTTTCAGCCGGCCGAGCGAGCGGGCGAACTCGGCCGCCTCGGCCGGTACCGCATCCTCAAGGAACTCGGCAAGGGCGGCATGGGGGCCGTCTACCTCGGGTTCGACGAGCGGCTCCAGCGAAAGATTGCCCTCAAGGTCATGAAGCCCGAATCGGCCGACGACGCCGAGGCCAAGGGGCGGTTCCTCCGCGAGGCGCGGGCGGCGGCGCAAATCTCGCACGACAACGTCATCGCCATCCACGAGGCCGACGAAATCCACGGCGTGCCGTTCATCGCCATGCAGTACCTTCAGGGCTACCCGCTCGACCAGTACCTGACGAAGAAAGGTCAGCCGGGGTTCCCACAGATCGTCCGCATCGGCCGCGAGATCGCGTTGGGCCTGTCGGCCGCCCACAAACTGGGCATCGTTCATCGCGACATCAAGCCCGGCAACATCTGGCTGGAAGCCCCGCACGGGCGGGTGAAGATTCTGGACTTCGGCCTCGCTCGCCCGGTCGAGGGCCGCAAGGACGGCGACCTGACCGAGGAAGGGGCCGTGGTCGGCACGCCGGCGTACATGGCCCCGGAGCAGGCCCGCGGGGAGAACCTCGACCACCGGGCCGACCTGTTCAGCCTCGGTGTCGTCCTCTACCGCCTGGTGACGACCCGCCTGCCGTTCGACGGCCCCGACGTGATGGCCGTCCTGACCGCCCTGGCTGTTGATGAGCCGAAACCCGTCTGGGAGGTAACGCCCGCCGTGCCCCGTCCGCTCGCCCAGCTCATCCACGACCTGCTGGCCAAGAAGCCGGCCCAACGCCCGCAGACGGCCGACGATGTCGCCGCCCGCCTGCACGCCATGCACGACCGCGGCACGCCCAATACGCCGAATTCGGTCGTGTACGTGCCCATCTCGGTGACGTTGCTCGCGTCCGACAACGCCTTCACCGGCATCCTCGACGAACACCCGCCGGCCCACGAGCGCACGGCCGTCCGCCGTCGGAAGTCGCCGACGCGGTGGCCCGTCGGCCTGCTGCTCGCGGGCCTCGCC
>JBBQCQ010000480.1:0-3947 GCA_038318835.1 Gemmatales bacterium
TCGCCGCCGCAAGCAGGCTGCTGCCGCCGTCGGTCAGATACTCCTTCATCACGCGGTCGCCGTTGCTGAACAACAACGCCTCGGCCACGCCGATCTGGAAGTTATCCGTCGGCTGGGCGATCAGGGCCGCCAGACTCCGTCCGGCTTGCTCGGCCTGTTCGATCCGCTTCTCGAACTCGGCCTCCTTCAAGCCGTCGTAGGTCTTCGGGTCGGCCGTCGCGATCTTGAGCGAGGTCGCCAGTTGTTGCGGCGTCAGCGGCTTCAGCTTCGCCACCGCGAAGAACTTCTCCTCCGGCCGCGACTCGGAGTTATAGCGGCTGTCCCGCGAGTAGGTCTTGCTCATCACGATGCCCCGGATCATCCGCCGCAGGTCGTACTGATGGCCGGCCATGTCGCGGGCCAGCCACGTCAGTAGGGCGGGGTGGCTCGGCGGGTTCTCGCTGTGCATCTGGTCGAGCGGGTTGACGAGGCCGCTGCCGAAGAAGCGATGCCACAGGCGGTTGACGATGGACCGCGAGAAGAACTCCGCCTCTTTCGGCCGCAACGCGACCTCCACCAGCTTTTCGCGTGCGCTGAACTTCGGCTTCGGTGGGGCGGCGGCGGTCTTGTCTTTCTTCTTGTCGCCCGCTTCCTTCTCGCGCTTCTGCTCGTCCTTCGTCAGTTCCCGCAGCGTGTCCGTCTCGATGATGGCCCCGGTCAGGAACATCAGCTTCGCGGCTCGCTCCGGACCTTTCGTTGGCTTGAACTTCACCACGCCGGCCTCGCGTTCGGCCACGCCGCCGCCGGCCTCGTAGGTGCGAGCAAGGAACGACTTCATGCCGAAGAAGTGGTCCTGCTTCCAGTCCTTCACCAGCGGGTGATCGTGGCACTGGGCACAACTGACGTTCACGCCGAAGAACGCCACGCTCACGTCGTTGGTCATCTTGTCGGCATCGGTCACGCGTGCCCGCAGGAACTCGCCGGCGGTCTTCGTGGCGTCGGTGTCGCCGGGCAGCAGCAGTTCGCGGAAGATCTGGTCCCACGGCTTCTGGTCCTGCATCGCCTTCGTCAGGTAATCGCGAACGCTGCCGCGACCCTGGCGGGCGATCTCGCCGTTGAGCATCACATCGAACTGAATCGCCTGATGCCGGTCGAACGCCGGCGAGGCAATCAGCCGGTCGATGAGCTTGGCCCGCTTGTCGGCGGCGGTCGATTGCCGATACGCCTCGGTCTCGCCGGCGGTCGGAATGCGGCCGACCAGGTCGAGCGTGAGGCGGCGAACGAGAGTCGCATCGTCGGCCTGTTCGGCCGGCGTGATCTTCTCGGCCGCGAGCTTTGCATCGATGAACTGATCGACGACCGATTCAATCGGTCGACTCGAGGGTGGTAAATCGTCGGCACGGCCGGTGGCAGCGTAGGTGAGAACCGCGAGGCCGGCCAGGACAAGACGGAGCAACGGCATGGTATTCATCCGGCCCCCCGCCATCGGCAGCGGGGGAAAATTGGGTGGGGGCAGGCCCCCCTACTGTACCATCTCCCCCGGCCAACGCCAGCGAGAAATTGACCGGGTGCTGCCTCCTCGCTTGTCGGTGTGCGGCCGTCCGTCTAAGCATAGTCCGACACTGCCCTTTTTTACCTCGGGACTGCCATGCCCATTTCCGTCGCGTGCCCGTCGTGCGCCGCCCGCCTGAACGCCCCCGATCAGGCCGCCGGCAAAGCCGTCCGCTGCCCGAAGTGCCAGACGCCGGTGTCGGTGCCGAAGCCGGTCGAGGAAGACCTCGGCTTTGAGGTTGTGGACGATGTGCCGCCTGTGCCAGCCGTGAAGAAGTCCGGCCCGCAACCCGTGGCGCCGGCGAAGGCGGCCAAGGAATCGGGCGAACGGCCGAGCCAGCGAGCCGCTCCTCGCAACGACGAGGGCGAACCGGAAGATCGGCCGACCAGGCGGCGACCCCCGCGCGACGAGGCCGAGGACGACGACCGCCCCAGCAAGCGACGGCCGGCAGACGAAGACGAGGGCGAAGAGCAGCGCCCCAGCAAGCGGCAGCCGGCGGACGAAGACGAGGACCGCCAGCGTGGGAAGAAGGCGGCTTCCCCCCAGCAGAAGCTCAAGCAGCGCGGCCTCATTGCGGGAGCCGTCGGCGGCCTCCTGTTCGTCGCCCTCATCGGCGTCTCGATTTACCAGATCACGGCCGCTTTCGATAGAATCGCCGACCGCGATCAGAACCGCGACGGCTTCCCAGGGCAATTCAACAATCAGCAGCCCTTCGGCGGGGCGGGGCGACCGGCGGGTATGCCGGCCGGGTGGGAGAAGTTCAACGACCCCCTCAGTGAAGTCGAGATTTACTTTCCCGACGGGCAACCGGAGAAGAACGACGCCGCCAGCGCGCAACTGGTTGCGGCGATTGGCGGGCCGGCCGACCTGTGGACCAAGGTCGTCGGCGACAAGGTCTACCTGTTCAAGCGGCAAACCCTGCCGCAGGACGCCCTCAAAAAGAACTCGCCCGAAAAAATCCTCAACATGACCGTCGATACCGAGCGGGAAGCCTCGCCGGGAACGGAAGTGTCGGATCGGACCGGCTACATCAGCAATGTGATACAGGCCGTAGTTGTGAGCTTCGTGCTAAACTCGACTGATGCCGAATCTATGCCGGTCATGCGGTGGGTGCGAGCGTGGTAAGCAAGAGCTCCCGCACGGACTCCGGGAGTTTTTCCAGACCCATGGTTTGACTGGCCTGTGGCAAAAGGCACTCGGCCCACAGCCACCGCCGCACCGCCGCCAACGCGTCCGAAAACGTTGTTCCCGTCTTGCCCGGCCATTCCACGGCCCCGGTCCGCTTCGATTCGGGCAGCGCGTGGAACAGGATCGCCACGACGGTGTACAGTCCGAAGAGGCACGGGGCCGCCCGCAAGACGGTCTTCTCACGCCAGCCACGCGTCGTCTCCAGGCCCAATTCCGAGCGCATTTCTTGGAACGTAGTTTCGAGATTCCAGCGGCCGCCGTAGGCCGCGATCACCGCCGCCACGCTCAGCCCGACGTCCGTCGTGAAGAAGTACTCGTCGCGATGCGTGCCGGTGGCGTCGCGGACGAACACCCAGCGAATCGCCACCAGACCGCGACCCGCTTTGTACCAATGCCCGGTTCCGGTCAGCGTACCAACCTGCCGCTGGCCCCCGCCGTACCAGCCGACCGTCAACGGGGTCAACGCCGTGGCCGCTTCGACCGCCTGACGCGGCTTGGGCAATCGCGTGCCCTTGACGCGCGGTCGGCCCTTGCCGGCGTACGGCGGGGGCGGCTCGAACACGTTGGCGTCGGGGTGCAACTTGCTGACCAGGGTGAGCCGGTCGCGATGACGCTGGCAGAACCGCGCGACCTCGTGCGTGCCGTACCCGGCATCGCCGGCGAATACGAACGCGCGGTTCGGGAAGCGGATCAAAAGCACCCGCACGAGCACGCACAGGATTCTCGCCGGGGTACGGTGCGGCCGATTCCGCTTGCGGTCGTCCTCTTCGGAGCGGTACAGGTCGATGAGGACGGGCAAGGCCCACGGCCGTGTGGCGAACGGGAATTTGACCAGGACCGCGAGCACGACCCACTTGTGACCGTATCGCCAGGCCGTGTACGAGTGCGACGACCGCACGGCGTCGCGGTGCCGGGCCTTGCCGTACACACATTTGCCCTTGTGCCCGTCCACGGTGTCGTCGCCGACGAGCATCACGGGACCCGCGGGGAGCAGGTGGTCGAGCACGAATCGCATCAGGGCGCAGCCGAGCGCGAGCCCGGACCAGGGCGCGCGGGAGAGCACGCGTTGGTAGTCGGTGCGGTGCCCCGGCGCCAGGTGGCGGAGCGTGCGGAGGAGGTTGGCGACGGTTCGCCGCCCGGTGGTGACGAGAGCCGCGACCATGAGTGCCGAGAAGCGTTGGTAGGTCGGATTGGTGAAGTGGAGGGCCAGAACCTGGACCAGCGCGTG
>JBBQCQ010000481.1:0-3945 GCA_038318835.1 Gemmatales bacterium
TTTCCCCTTGCAGGTGCTCGATCTCGCGGTTCACGTCCTCGACGGCCGGCGGCGTCGCGCTCTGGCTGAGGTTGACGCGGGCGCACACGGTGTCGAGCAAGCTGATCGACTTGTCCGGCAACTGGCGGTCCGGCATGTACCGTACCGAGAGCTTCACCGCTCCGCTCACGGCTTCGTCGAGGATGCGGACGCCGTGGTGCTTCTCCAGCATCTTCGTGAGGCCGCGCAACATGCGGATGGCCTTCGCCTCGTCGGGTTCGTCCACCTTCACTTGCTGGAAGCGACGTTTCAAGGCCGCATCCGTCTCGAAGTACTTCTTGTACTCGGCGAACGTCGTCGCCGCGATGGTGCGCAACTCACCGCGGGCCAATGCGGGCTTCAGCAGGTTGGCGGCATCGCCCTGGCCCTGCTGCCCGCCGGCCCCGATCAGGGTGTGGGCCTCGTCGATGAACAGGATGATCGGCTGCGGCGAACCCTTCACCTCCTCGATCACGTTTTTCAGCCGGTTCTCGAATTCGCCCTTCACGCCGGCCCCGGCTTGCAGGAGGCCCAGGTCGAGCGTGCGAAGGATGACTGGCTTCAGCGGCGGCGGCACATCGCCGGCCGCGATGCGCAACGCCAGGCCTTCAACGACGGCCGTCTTGCCGACGCCGGCTTCGCCGGTCAGGATCGGGTTGTTCTGCCGGCGACGCGTGAGGATGTCGATGACCTGCCGAATCTCCGGGTCGCGGCCGACGACCGGGTCGATCTTGCCTTGCTTCGCCCGCTCGGTGAGGTTCACGGTGAACTGATCGAGTGCCCCCTGGCTCCTGCCCGCGGCCGGTGAACCGTCCGTCGCGGGATCGCCCTCGCTGCCGCCGACTGGGGCGACCTCGACTTCGTCGCTCGGCAGTTTCGCGAGCAGCCCCTTCAGGTCTTTGCGCAGTTGCTCGCCGTTGATGCGGACCAGCGACAGCGAGCTGCGGCTGATCCAGTTCTTCAGCTTCTCGTCGCTGAGTAGCGCGGTGAGCAGGTGCCCGCTGCGGACGCCGCCGGAGCCGCACTCGATCGACGCGACCATCCACCCCTCGCTGATGAGGCTGAGGATTTCGGTGGAGAGCGCCGGCGAGCGACTGTTGCCGGTCTTGAAGCGGTTCAGGGCGGCTTCGAGTTCCTTGCGGATGGCCGGGAAGTCGGCATTGTACTGCTTGAGTAGTAGCGGGATGTCGCTGTTCGGCTGTTCGAGGAACTTCACCAGCCAGTGTTCGATTTCGACTTCAAAGTGCGTCCGCGACAGGGTAAGGCCGGCCGCCGATTCGAGAGACTTCCGGCAGACGAGGTTGAGCTTGTCGAAGAGGAGCCGGGGATTTGTGACGGCCATCGGCGAAGTTCCTGGTGTGGTGTGTGGGCGACGGCCGTAGTGTATTCGCAGCATTGCCCGGACGGAAATGAAAAACCGCACAGTCGAGAGACTGTTACCAACCGCCCGGCTGTCGGGCACCCCTACTCCTTAGTCAGCCGCACCAACCGCACGCTTGCGGCTGGCAGGTCGAGCGCGATCGCGTCGGGCGACTCGACCTGCGTGCCGTTGTGGCGGTCGTCGATGCCGAGCACTTGCCCTTTTGTGAACCCCGGTACGCTCACACGAATCGAACCGCCGGTGCCCGCGTAGCGACTGAGCAGCACGACCGCCGACTTCGCATCGACTCCCGCGAGTGCGGCCACACCAGCGGACAACCCTCCCTTCAGGGGCAAGCGGCGGAGGCCGGTCAAGTGCTGGAACGTGGCCATCGCGTGGAAGACTTTGTTCGGCACGCCGTGCGGCGAGAACAGGCCCATGCCCTGCGGCTCGGCGGAGAAGTAGTTGGCCACGTCCACCGGCGCGTCTTGCAACAGGCACAGGGCCGCGGCCGCGAATGCAGCCCCGTCCGGCCCGCCGATGCGGTCGTGCCAGGCCTGCCGGGCAAGCGGGTCTTTTGCCGACATGCCAGTCCATTTGCCGTCGGGGAGGTAGTTCCACTCGTTCAGATGGCTCTCGGCCACCTGGAAGCCGACCGCGTCGAGCACCTGGCGCACGCCCTTCGCCCGGCGGACGAGTTCCATCGGGTCGCCGGTGTAGCAGTGCCACGAGAGGAAGTCGAGCGGCAACGAATCGGCCCGACAGCGGGCGAGGAAGGCACGGAGGAACGCCGTCGGTTCGAGGTGGTCGGCCTTCAGGTCGCCGCTATTGCTGAGGCCGGGGCCACCGACCATCAGCTTCGGGAACGCCGCCTTGATCGCCGTTGCGGTGGTCGCGTACAGGTCGAGGAACTGCGCATCGGTGCCGGTCCAACAGTTCGGCCGGTTGTCGGGTTCGTTCCACACTTCCCAGTAACGAATCGGCAGGCGGTGGCCGTTCGCCCATCCGTCGGTGTAGTGGCGGACGATGCCGACGCAGATCGCGGCCCACTTCGCGAAGTCCTTCGGTGGATGCACCCGCCGCTTCGCCTTCTGGTGCTCGATGCTCTCGCCGAGGCGATAGACGATGTTCGTGCCGACGGCGTGGATGGCGTTCACGAACTCGTCAGTGCGGGCGAAGTCGTAACTCGCGGACTTCGCTGGGTCGGCGGCGAAGTCGGGGAAGACGGCCGCGATGTCCACCACGTCGGGGATCGGCCAGTGGCAGTCGTGCAGGCGGGCCGACGGGAACGCGGCCTCCTTCCAGCGGGCCGACAGATCGAGCAACCCGCCGGCCGCGATGGGGCCGCCGTTCACCCCTGCGAGCGGGCGGATCGGGTCGCCGGGCTTGGTGGTGTCGAAAACGATGCCCGGCGGATCGGCGGCGAAAGCGGTCGCCGTGGCGAGCGGAGGCAACGAGGCGAGAAACGTGCGGCGGTCCATCGAAAGTGTCCCGGTTCGTACTCGGCGGGGAGAATTTCCTTCAAGAAGTCGCTCGACTGAAGAACGTACTTATGCGGGGTGGCGTGAGAAGAGGTGGGTGGGCCGCGATTCTGCGAAGTGGGAACGATTTGTTCAAGTGACGCGGTCGTAACGCCGACCCGATATGGGAGGGGGATCATTCTCTCGCCGAGATCGAGTGAGGAAGCGGGCATGGCGATGGGCACCCAGGATGGAGAATGGCGTATTTCCGAGGTCGCGGTCGGCGACCGCTACCGTTTCGGCATCGCATGCGGCGATGAAGCCACGCCGGAAACCGATCCGGTCGCGTACAGCTACCGCGTGGGCAGCCTCGACCATTTGGCCACCCTTAACGAACTGGCACTGGCCGTCCTGAAACCGGGGCAGCGGGTACTCGATCTCGGCGCGCACCTCGGCGGGTTCTCGCTCCTGGCCGCGGCCGTCGGGTGCGAAGTCCTCGCGGTGGAAGCGTCGGCCCGTAATGCCGACCTGCTGCGAAAGTCGGCCGAGCACGGGAAGTTCCGCTAGCTGGAGATCGTCCAGGCCGCCATCAGCGATCGCCCGGGCACGCTCCAGTTCACCTCCGACGGCCCGTATGGGCACGTCTCGATGGCGGCTGACGCGTTAGACGAAGACATAACCCCCGCCGACATCACGACCGTGGCCGCGGTCACGGTGGACGACCTGCTGACTGCGCGGGCTTGGTCCGCTACGCACTTCGTGAAGCTCGATGTGGAAGGAAGCGAAGTGCGGGCCGTCGCCGGTATGGCCCGCCTGCTCGCTCGCAGTCACGCGCCGATTGTGTTTTTCGAGTCGAACGTCCACACCCTCGGCTTCTACCACGAAACGCACGGCCGCCTGAAAGCCTCGTTCCACCGGCACGGGTACACCGTGTACGCGGTGAAGCCCGGCCGCCTCGACCTGTGGCAGGCCGGTGACGAACAGCCCGAGACGGTCATGGATTTCCTGGCGGTGCGGAAACTCCCGCGGGAACTGCAAGCGTGGTTGCCCCCAGGGCGGCCGTCCTTGCTCGCGCGGGTTCGCAATCGGTTGTTCCGGATGATGGCC
>JBBQCQ010000482.1:0-3940 GCA_038318835.1 Gemmatales bacterium
GACGATCCATTCCATGAAACAGCGCACGGAAGAACGCGAGCACACCCTGGCCGTGTTCATCGACTTCGAGAACCTCGCTCACGGGTTCAACGGCCGGCGGGACCGGTTTGAGATCGGCCGCGTCCTCGAACGACTCGTCGAGAAGGGTAAGATCGTCGTCAAAAAGGCGTACTGCGACTGGAGCCGTTTCGGCACCTACACCGGCCCGTTGCACGAGTCGGCCATCGAACTGATCGAAATTCCGAAGCGATCGCAGACCGGTAAGAACTCGGCCGACATCCGCCTCGTGGTCGATGCGATCGACCTGGCATACTCGAAGGAACACATCGACACGTTCTGCATCGTGTCCGGTGATAGCGACTTTTCGCCGCTAGTCTCGAAGCTGAAGGAACTTGGCAAGCACGTCATCGGCCTCGGCCTGGCCAACGCGACTTCGGAGCTGCTTCGCGACAACTGCGACGAGTTCATCTACTACGAAGACCTGGGGCGGTCCCAGCCGGTCGTCACGCCGGCCGTCGCGGAGAGTGTTTCTGAGCAGAAGCAAAAGATGTTTACGCTGCTCGTCGATTCGCTCATGGCTCTACGCCGGGAGAACAAGGAACTGATTTATTCGTCGATGGTCAAGGACACGATGAAGCGGAAGAAGCCTTCGTTCAACGAAGGCTACTACGGCTACAACACGTTCAGCGAACTGCTCGAAGACGCCCAGAAGCAAGGGCTGATCGACATCGAGAAGAGTTCGAGCAGCGGCACGTATGTCGTAGTCCGGTTCGGCAACGAGCCGAAGACACCGCGAAAGGCCCGCGAGGCGGAAGTGAAGCAGGACACTGCCGACCGCGCCGCACGGCCCCGCAGCACGCGGCCACGCGGCGAAGGGCGACGCCCACGGACGGACGCGGCCCCCGCTCCCGTCAAACCGATCCCGAACGCGGACGACGATGCAGCGGAAGACCTGAACGAAGTGCCGACGTATCGGCCACGAGTGCCCGTCAAGCCACCGACCGACGTTCCACCGCCATTACCGGTCGAAGCTCGCAAACCCGCTCCGCCGCCGGTCGAGGTTCGTAAGCCGATTCCTCCGCCGATCGTGGACACGCCGAAGCCCGTGCCGGCCGAGGCTCCGCGCCGCCGACCGACGGTTCCGCCACCGGCCGCCCCGCTCCCGCCGGTCGAGAAGCCGAAGCGCCCACCCGCCCCGCCGAAGACCGACTTCGACGGCTTCGGAGCTGGTCTAGATTTGGAGTGATTCAGAGTCCTTCCTTCGCGAGATACTCCTGAATCCGCCGGACTTCGTCGGCCGTCAGCCGCCACTCGGCCGCTCCGAGCAGTTCCTTGAATTGCCCCGGCTTGCGTGATCCGACGATCGCCGCGGTGACAGCCGACTGTCGCAATACCCACGCGATCGCCACCTCACCGGGTGTGCGGCCGTGCGGCCCACCGATCTCGCGGAGCAGTTCGGCCAACCCCAGGCTCTTTGTGAAGGCCGGCTCCTGAAACCACTTGTTCTTTTCCTTCCGCCAGTCGTCGGCCGGCAGGTTCTCGAACCGCTCGCGGTTCCAGGTGCCGGTGAGCAGGCCCGACTGCATCGGCGAATAGGCCAGCACGCCGATGTTGTTCCGCTCGCAGTACGGCAGGATGTCCGGCTCGATCTCGCGGCGGAGCATGGAGTATGGTGGTTGAAGCGACGTGATCGGCGCGATCTTCGCGGCCCGCTCCATCTGCGATACGTTGAAGTTCGATACGCTGATCCAACGAACCTTCCCCTCTCGCTGTAACGCCGCGACCTCGGCCCAACCTTCCTCCACGTCCTCGTCGGGTTCCGGCCAGTGAATCTGGTACAGGTCGATCACGTCCACCCGCAGCCGCTTCAAGCTCGCCTCGCACTCGCGGCGGATCGACTCGGCCTTCAGCCGTTTGCCGATGGTGCGGGTTTCGTCCCACACACGGCCGCACTTCGTGAACAGGTACGGCCGTTGGCGAATGCCATCGAGTGCCTTCGCGACGACCTCCTCCGACGTGCCCAGGCCGTAGACGGCCGCCGTGTCGATCCAGCTGATGCCCAGGTCGAGGGCCTCGTGGATGGCCGCGATTGATTGCGATTCGTCCTGCGGCCCCCACGCGAAGGCCCACCCGCCGCCACCGATGGCCCACGCGCCGAAGCCGATGGGCGTGAGCTGGAGATCGCTATTGCCGAGTTGCCGAGTCCGCATGGGGTACGCTCCGAGGGGACAGGATTCTCACACGAAATTCATACTCGTCGCACCAGCTCATGGTACGAAAGGGTTAAGCTTTCCGCACGAGCGTGTTTCGGGTTAAATCAACCGCTCTGACCGAAACTCTTCACGGGTTTTGGGGTAAAGATACGTGGTGATCACCGCTCCGTGATTCAGGACTTCCGTATGTCTGCCCGACTGTTGCGATTGGCCGTCTTCGCTGCCACTGTGCTCGCCCTGCCGAGCTTCGCGGCCGACGACCCACCAAAGAAAGGGTTCTTCCGCCGACCGGCCGACCGGCTCAAGGAAACGCCGACGAAGGCGTTCGCAGACTCACCGACCGCGGAACAGGTGAAGTTCTTCGAGGCGAAGATTCGCCCGGTGCTGGTGGAGCAGTGCTACAAGTGCCATTCGTCGGAATCGGTGAAGGTGAAGGCCGGCCTCAGACTCGACACGCGCGACGGCCTGCGCCAGGGCGGCGACACCGGCCCGGCCATCGTTCCCGGCGATGCGTCGAAGAGCTTGCTGCTCGATGTGCTGACGACCAAGGACGAAGCCCGCCAGATGCCGCCGAAGAAGAAGCTGCCCGACTCGGTAGTCGCCGACTTTAAGGCGTGGGTGACGATGGGAGCACCTGACCCGCGAGACGGGGCGAAGGTCGCGAAGCACGAAATCGACATCGAGAAGGGTCGACAATTCTGGGCGTATCATCCGCCTCGCAAGACAGGGATCAGGGGACAGGAGTCAGGTGACCGGAGTCAAGTCGATGTCTTTCTCGAAGCGGGCAGGACCGCGAAGGGGTTGAAACAAGTGCCGGCGGCGGACAAGGTGACGCTCGCCCGCCGGATGTACCTCGACTTAATCGGCCTGCCGCCGACGCCAGAGCAGGTGGACGCCTTCGTGGCGGACAACTCGCCGGACGCGGTGGCCAAGCTCGCCGATGAACTGCTTGCGTCTTCGCACTTCGGGGAGCGGTGGGGCCGACACTGGCTGGACGTGGCCCGCTACGGCGAGTCGACGGGCAAGGCGGTGAACTTCAACTACCCGCACGCCTGGCGGTATCGCGATTACGTCATCGCGGACTACAACGCTGACAAGCCGTTCGACCAGTTCGTGAAGGAGCAACTCGCGGGCGATCTGCTGCCGGCGAAGACCGACCACGAGAAGGCCGAACACGCCGTCGCGACCGGCTTCCTGGCCATCGGTACCAAGAACCTGAACGAGCGCAACCGGCTGCAATTTGAACTCGATCTCGTCGATGAGCAGATCGACGCATTCAGTCAGGCGTTCCTCGGCCTCACGGCCGCGTGTGCCCGCTGCCACGATCACAAGTATGACCCGATCCCGACGAAGGATTACTACGCCCTCGCCGGCATCTTCCGCAGTACGGAAACGTGCTACGGCACCGTGCGGTTCGTGCAGGCCAACCAGCCGTCGAGCCTCGTCACGCTGCCGCCGGGGTCGGCGAGTTCCGTGATTGTGGAGAAGCTGACAGCGGCGGAACGGGCGAAGATTGAGGAGAGCATCCGCGACGTGCAGAAGAAAATGCAGTCGAGCGACATGCTTCAGAACATACTGTTCTCAGCTCAACTCGCGATCCTGCGCAGCCGGTTGTCGGTGTACGAGGATGACGGCACGCCGAAATTGCTGGCGATGGGCGTTCGCGAAAAATTCCGGGCCGCCGACAGTGCCGTGTTCAACCGCGGCGAGACGGACAAACCCGGTGC
>JBBQCQ010000483.1:0-3933 GCA_038318835.1 Gemmatales bacterium
CCGGTGCGGATACTGATGTCCGAGTGGAGGCTGACAATCCCGACGCCGAGGATGGCAGTCACAGCCCCTTCGAGCAATTCTCGACCGTGTTCGATCAGTTCGAGTCGGACTTGTTTAATCAGATCGCGGCCGCGGTGAGCATCCTCGACCTCCGCGAGCCGCTGTTCAGCCGGCGTCAGCACACCTTTGAGCCGAACGAGGGCCATGTCGTCCAAGAGGTAGGTCCGCACATCTTGCGGACCTCGCCCCATGTACTCCCGCTTGAACCGCATGATGGCGTGGCTGACTTCGGCTTCGAGTTCGCCCTTAGTTTTCACAACAGACATCTTCGCAGCCAGACATGGATCAGTCCAGGGTTCACTCTCACGAATCGCTTCAATACCGACACCGCTACCTTCCGGACCCTCGCCGAGTTCGCTGCGGCTTGGCCCGATCGCGTTCGACTATCGTCTTCCCGAAACACCACGCCCGATACCCAGTGCATCGACTTGAACGACTCGTGGATTCGCACCATTGGCGAAACCTCGGCGAGGGCGAAATCGGAATCGCGTTCCATTCCTGCGGAGCATGTCGTGAATCACTCAGACCACGTACTTGTCGCCGGATACGCACGGGAGTTTGACGACGACCGTGACCGTGGCTTCGAGCGCCGTGAACGCGGTGACCTCGCCGGGTTCGACGGTGATGATGTCGTTCGCGGTCCATTCGCGGTCGAACATCCGTACCCGGCCGGACGCGATCAGCGTCAGTTCGGTCGCGACCTTGTGGTAGTGGGCCGATTCGGAATCGCCGGCTGCGTAGTGCTTCACCGCGACCTCGACGGCGTCCGACGCGAACGCCGTCGGGTTGAACTGGCCGACGAACCAGCCCTTCACCATCTCGTTCAGCTTGTGGTGCTTCACTGGCCGACCTCCCTCGAACCTTCGTTACGCCGCGGCGGCTTCGTTGCACCGGGCATGGAAGCCGATCCGCGCGTCGTGCAGTGCCAACTGCCGCAACAGACAGTCGATCGTGTACTGACCGTTCCAGCGGGCGTCCTTGCGGATGACCTGCTGGGCCGACTCGTAGAATAGCCGCGTGGACCGATACCAGGCCATGCCCGGCGTCCGCCCGTGTGCGAGCCGCAACACCGAGGCGTGGTCGGGTTCGAGAACCAGCTTCGACGGCCCATCCCCCTCGAACGAGAGGAACACGTCGATCCCCTCCGTCCGGGCGTCGGCGAGTCGTTCGAAGTGCGTCGGCCACAAGGTCGAGTCGGCGTTTAGGATCGTCAACTCGTCGGCCGCTTCAAAATGGTCGGTCGTCAACAGCGTCGCGCAGAGCATTCCCTCCGGCTCGATCTGCGTACGAATCGTGCTGTCGTCCGAGAAGGTCAGCGTCCAGTGCGGCGGGCCGTCCGGGCCTACGGCCTGCGTCATCCGGCAGACTCGCAGCGGGTAGTGGGTAGTTCCGACGAGTGTCTCGACGAGGGCCGCGTCGCGGTGGACGTCGCCGGGGTTTAACACGATGAGGTTCATGCCGCCCTCCGCAAGGGGGTTTCGATGTCGCGAATGCGGGACAGAATGTTGTCGAGGTGAACGTCGTGAACGTCGCGGACGACGAGCACATGGGCACCCGATGCGGTGGCGGCGCGGATACCGTTCTCGTTGTCTTCCACGATCAACGCTTCCGGTGGCGTCAAGCCGAGGGCCCGAATCGCCTTCTGGTAAATTTCCGGGTGCGGCTTCGGGTAGGTCACGTCCTCGTTGCTCAGTTGCAAATCGAGATACCCGGCCAGATGGGCTTTGTCCATCATGACGCGGACCGTGTTGCGGATGGAGTTGGACGCGACCGCCATCTTGTACCCCAACCGCTTCAACCGCGACAGGGCGTACTCGTGGTGGAACGTCGGCTTGCAGAGCTGGTACACCATGTCCATCGTGTACTGCTGTTTCATCTCATTGAGGAACCCGTGCAGGTTCCGCGGCAGCCCATAGTTGGCCGACAGCATCTCCAGCTTCTTCTTCGTCGGCAAGCCGTCGAAGACCGTCTCGTGCTCTTCCCGCGTGATCGTGTAACCGACCAGTTTTAAGGCGAGGTTGAGCGACTCATAGTGCCATTCCTTGGCATCGATGAGCACGCCGTCCATATCGAAAATCACCGCGCGAATCATTTCGGACCTCCGAGCACCGCCTGGGCTAGTTCGGGCTGGTCGGTACAGACCAGCACGCGCTGTGGGTGGGAGAAGTTCGCATCCCGCAAGGCCGACCAGGCCGCGTGAGGCTCCCGCTTGTGCAGGTCGGGGGAGACCACGCACACGGTTTTGCCCCGCGCCGTCCAATGTTCGATGAGGGCGGGCGACCACCACTCGCCGTGGAAGCCATCCAGCCAGATTCCCGCCACCGCGTCGGCCCACCGGGCGGGCACGTCGGCCTCGTACTCGCTCAGCCGCGCGAAGACCGGGTTCCCGCGGGCGAGTTGTTGGACCATGTCGGGCACCGACATATCGAACAGGAACCACCGCGTCAGGTGTGGCCGTGCCGCGAACGCCGCCTTCACCGCATCCGCAAGGCCGTCCGCTTTGATGTTCATGGCTAACGGCAAGTCCCGGTCGCCAACGAGGTCGAGGAACGCGGTCAGGGTCATCTCGCCGCCGCGGGGCAGGTCGTGGCAGATCACGAGTTCGCCGCCGCAGTCGCGGACATCCGTCTCGGTGCCGAACCCGAGATCGAACGACCGGCGGAAGGCCTCCGCGGTGTTCTTTTCGTCGGCCGTCTTCCAGTACCCGCGGTGACTGAGGACGATCATGCCGCCACCTTGACCCGCCCGGCCGCGCGGTGCGAGATAGGGAGCGCCTCGAACAGTTCCAGGTCTTCGGGCACACCCAGGCCGTACATGCCGTGGCCGAGCGACCCTACGGAATACACCCCAAGCGTGGCCCCGTCTTCGACGAGTTGGTTGTACGTCGGGGCGACGTAGAACTCGTTGTTCGTGCGGAGGTTCTTGGCGATCATCTGCTTGGCAGCGGCCACGAAATCGCGACCGCGGCGGAAGTTGTACACGCCGACCGTGGCCTCGTCCGAGATCACCTGCTTCTCGACCACCCGATCGACGCGGCCGGAGGCGTCGAAGCCGACGAACGACCACTTGTTGTCGCTGGCCTTCATGGTCATGATGAGGCCGTCGAGTTTCTTGCGGTTCATCTCGCCGAGGTAGGCGTCGATATTCACGTCGATGTACTGGTCGCAGTTCGCGATCATCAACGGGTTATCGCTATCGATGATCCGCTCGGCCAACAGGACCGTGCAGGCGGCTCCTTCGGTCACGCGGTCGATCGCGATGACATTCGCGCCAGGTGCCCACCGCTTGAGCTTTGCTCCCAGGTCGTGCTCGGCCAGGTGGGCTTCTTGACAAATGAACGTGAATGTGTGCGGCACGACGGGCTTCAGGTTTTCAATAACCACCTTCACCATCGGCACGCCGTGGACCGGGATCAGCGGCTTTGGCAGGGTGAAGCCCTGTTCGGCAAACCGGCTGCCCCGACCCGCCATCGGAATCACAATGTTTAACATCCGGAATCCTTCCCGGTTCGAACCCGGTACGAAAATAACTGGTTCAGGTGAACTACGGAACTATTCGGTTCGCGCGGGTCACGCTCTTTGAATGTTCTTCCCGATTTCCCAAGACTCCGAGAACTGCCACGAACTGTGCTTCTTCCACAACCCCCCTTCTTTGCCCCCATCTTGGCGACGCCCTTCTCACACACAATGAAAAGTGGATTCACGGGTCGTGCCGGGGCGGTCGATAGTACAGGTTGTCCGTTCCGCCGGTCTGTTCCTGGTGCGACCCGATGAAATTGACCGTCATCATTGATGCCGCCGAAGGAGATGACGGTCTTCGCAGGACTCTGCTGAGTTTGCGATATCAAACGTATCCGCTGTTTGAAGTGGTACT
>JBBQCQ010000484.1:0-3926 GCA_038318835.1 Gemmatales bacterium
TTCGGGGCCCCCCGCGGTCCGTGGAATAAGGGGGGGGCCGGGCAGACGCGGCACCACCCTACGAGAATCCCCTCTGCGATACGCGACCTTCGCCCTGCTCCTGCTCGCGTCACCGGCGGCGGCCCAGTACGGTAATCCGTATGGTGGGTACGGTGGCGGCTATCAAAACTACGGGCCGAACGCCTTCAACCGGGCGACGCAGCCGCTCAGCCCGTACTTGAACCTGAACCGGAACGCGAACCCGGCGACGAACTACTACTACGGCGTGCGGCCCGGCCTGCCGACCGGCGGGGCGAACACGTTCGGCCAGGTGCCGCCGATCCAGTCGGCCGTCGGCCCGCAGGCGGGTGGGTTCTTGCCGCAGTCGCAGATCCCCTTCGACCCGAACGGCCAGACCTACGAACCGGGCGGCGTGCCAGTGCGATTGAATTCGCCGGGCCACTCGGTATTGTTCGGCAACCAGTTCGCCAACCACGGCAGCTTCGCCTCGGTGTACGCGCAGAACGTCAACCGCTCCGGCTTTGCTGGCGGCCAGCGGTCGGGGCAGTCGATCACCGGCCTGGGGAACGCCAACCGCCCGCGAGGGGCAACCGGCACCGGCCGGCCGTAGTGGGATAACCTTCGGAAGGAACCGAACGTGAAACGAATGCCCGTCCGCCGGTCGCTCGCCGTCCTCGTCGCCGGGGTCGGCACGGCCGCATACGCCGACCCCGTCCCGCTCGTGGCCCAACGGCACATCCGGCCGGCCGTGCAACTTGTCGCCGTGCGGGCTGTGGCCGCACCGACGGAAGTCGCCCGCGGCGTGCCGAACACGTCGCCCCTGCCGTTCGACCCGTTCTTCGACCCGAACTCCTTCGCCCCGCCTCGCGGCATGCCCGCCCCCGTCGCGCCAGACAATCACGGCCTGCCGCCGGGGTTCCCGCTGCCGCCGGGGTATCCGGCCCCCACCGCCAGCGACCCACGGATGACGCCGCCCGGTCAACCCCGCAGCGTGTGGGCATCGCTCTCGAACTGGACGCAGGACCGCACGAAGGCAATCAAGTCTACCCTCGGCGTGCCGCCGCAGTCGCCACAGGCCGACCCGCGAGTGGGGCAACCATTTGCACAGCAACCGATGCTGCCGATAGGCCAGCCTTTCCCGACGCAACCGTACGCGCAGCAACCGATGCCGGGCCAGCCGTTCCAGGGTGTGACGCCGGCCGGGCGGGCCGCCTACGCGGGCAACCCGGCCTACCGCTGGTACGGGTGGGGCACGACCACGCCAGGGGCCAACCCCTACGCGCCGACGGGTGAATCGCCGGCGGGGTCGTCGCAGTGGTACGCCATGAGCCGGGCGACGCCGGGGGCGTTCCCGGTGCCGGTGACGCATCCGTTCCGCGCGCCGCCGGGGGCCGACGCCCCGGCCTACGCGGCCCGCCCCGCCTCGCCGCCGAAGCCAGTGGCGGATGTGCCGCCGCCGTCGTTCGCGTTCGAGCCGCCCGCACCAAGTGGCCCGACGCCCATCGCGGAGACGCTGCCGTTCCGGTACGTGCCGCCGGACCAACTGCCGGCAACGACGACCATCGTGCCGAGCGTGCCGCCCGCCGGGGCGGAATGGCGCGGCCCAACGTCGCCGATCTCGTCGAATGGTAAGACGGCCCCCGCGATCGAGGAAACGACCTGGCAGCCGGTCAGCTATACGCCCGCACCGGCCGCCACGGTGGCGTCCACGATGGTCGGCCAGGTGGTGCCCGCATCCGCGACCATCGCCTGGCAAGAGCCGACGCTTCAGGACCGCGTGCGGGCCGTGTGCGGCTCGGCCGTGCAGGCCGTGGAAGTGAAGAAGCTCGGCCAGGACAGTGTGATCGTGCGGTTCGACGCACCGTCGGATGCGGTGGCCGAGCGCGTGGCGAAAGCTGTGTCGCAACTGGCGGAACTGAAGCCGTACATCGTCACTTTCGATGTGGTGGTGGTGAAGTAACGTCGGGCCGCTCGCCTTTGCGTGGAAACTCGCACCCGCACGGGGACCAAATTGATACTCTGACCCCGGCCGTTCCTGCTGGGGTTTTTTCATGAAGCTCATTCTCGCGATCATCAAGCCGGAGAAACTCGACGCCGTCAAGGAGGCGCTCAACCGCGTCGAGGTGTTCCGCCTCACGGTCGTGGATGTGCAGGGCTTCGGCCGGCAGAAGGGCCAGTCGGAAATCTACCGCGGCCACGAACTAACCGTGAACATGCTGCGAAAAGTGCAACTGCAAATCGCGGTGAACGAGGACTTCGTCGAGCCGACGGTGCAGGCGATCATGGAGGCCGCCCGCACCGGGCCGGAGGGTCGCATCGGCGACGGCAAAATCTTCATCCTGCCGCTCGAAGACGCCGTCCGCATTCGCACCGGCGAACGCGGACCGGAAGCGATCTGATCACGTGAGATTGTACGGATTGCGATAGACCTTGCTCACCAGCTTCGCGGCCTCGGCGTCGCCGACGATCTCTTCCTTCGCCGGGTCCCAGACGATCTTCCGCCCCGTGCGGACGGCGATGTTCCCCAGGTGGCAGACCGTCGCCGACCGGTGGCCGATCTCCACGTCGCACACCGGCAACTTCCGGCTCTTGATGCAGTCCAGCCAGTCCTTGTGGTGGTTGCCGCTGACGTACAACTTCACGTCGCCGGTCGGCAGCTTGTACGGGTCGGCCACCTTCTCGCCGTTCAGCGTCACTTCGATCTTGCCTCGCTTCACGTAGACCACGCCCTTGTCCCCCTGGAAGGTCACGCCGCCGGGGTTGCCGCCCTTGCCGAGCGTGCAGTGGACCGGGACACCGTTCGCGTAGGTGTACGTGATGTTCGCTGTCTCCGGTGTCTCGAACCACTTATCCTTGTTGAAGGTCGCCTTGCCGTCGATCGAAGTCGGGCCGCTGTCGTCCATGCCCAGGCCCCACTGGGTGATGTCCAGATCGTGCGCGCCGAAGTTCGTCTGCTGGCCGCCAGAGTAGTCCCAGAAGAAGCGGAACAGGTAGTGGACGTGCTTCTCGTTGTACGGGTGCTCCGGGGCCGGCCCCTGCCACAGATCGTAGTTGAGTTCCGGCGGCGGCGCGGAGTTCGGCACGGGCATCTTCGCGCGGTCGATCCAGTTCGGCCCCGGCAACCCGACCAGCACCTTCGTGATCTTGCCGATGGCCCCGTTACGGACAAGCTCGCACGCCACGCGGAACTCCTTCGCCGACCGCTGCATGCTGCCGGTCTGCACGATCCGCTTATTCTTGCGGGCCGCGTTCACCATCGCCCGCCCCTCGGCCACGACCAGGCTCAGCGGCTTCTCGCAGTACACATCCTTGCTGGCCTCGCAGGCGTGGATGGTTTGCAGCGCGTGCCAGTGGTCGGGCGTGGTGACCACGACGGCATCCACGTCCTTGCGGTCGAGGATTTTGCGGTAGTCTTCCTCCACGACGGGTTGTCGTTTGCCGTCCTTCTCGACCATCGCGGCCGCGGCGGCGAGGTGCTTCTTGTCCACATCGCACACGGCGACGGTGTTGGTTTTGACGTAGTTCCGCAGGTTGCCGGTGCCTTGAAGGCCGACGCCGATGTGGCCGACGCGGACAGTTTCGCTCGGCGGCGTGTCGGCCGCAAACGCGGCCCGGTAGGTGACGGCCGGCAGCGCGAGGATCGCGCCCGACGCACCGAGGAAGCGGCGACGGCTGAAGGGGAGCATGAGAGGACCTCGAAAGGTGTAAGCAGTGCGAGCGTGGTAATTATCCGCACGCCGAGGTAAGATTCAATTCGAGAATCTGAAACCCTTCTCGCTACCACCCGCGGTATGAACTGACCCAATCGATCGTGTTCCACGCGCCGGACGCCCTCTGGGATTGCTAAACCGGTTTGCGTCCGCGTGTGGCAGCGCATTTTGGGCTATCCCCACGGACGAACGTCCGTGGGGATAGCCCAACTCTGC
>JBBQCQ010000485.1:0-3917 GCA_038318835.1 Gemmatales bacterium
GGATCGGCGTTTCCAGCGAGCCAGTCTTGCTCGTCTTCGACGATGTGCCGGTGCGACTAGTGGGCGAATACTGCCCCTTCGTGAGGCCGTAAATTTCGTTGTTGAACAGCAGAATTTTCAGGTCGATGTTGCGGCGGAGGACGTGCATCAGGTGGTTGCCGCCGATGCTTAGGCCGTCGCCGTCGCCGGTGACGACCCAGATTTGCAGGTCGGGATTCGCGAGCCGCAGCCCCGTGGCCACGGTGGGGGCACGGCCGTGGATGGTGTGGAAGCCGTAGGTGTTCATGTAGTAAGGGAAGCGGCTGGAGCAGCCGATGCCCGAGACGAACACCATTTTCTCGCGCGGCACGCCGACCGTGGCGAGGGCTTTTTTCATCTGCGCCAGGATCGAGTAGTCCCCGCAACCGGGGCACCACCGGACCTCTTGGTCGGAGGTCAATTCTTTCGCGGTCAGGGTGGGGAGTGCGGTGGCGGCCATGGGTGTTGTTGTGGTTGGGAGTGGAATGTGGGTGAAAGCCTAAGGGCGGGTCAAACGAGTTTGCCGATGGCCGCTTCGATTTCGCTGACCAGGAACGGCCGCCCCTGAATCTTGTTGTACCCCTGGGCCGGCACAAGATACTTCGCCCGCAACAGCCAGCAGAGTTGGCCGCTGTTCAGCTCGGGGACGAGAATTTGTTTGAACCGCTTTAGCACCGCCTCGGTGTTTTTGGGCATCGGGTTCAGGTACCGCAGGTGGGCCTGGGCGACCTTCTTGCCGTTCTTGCGGACGCGATCGACGGCGGTGGTGATGCTGCCGTAGGTGCCGCCCCAGCCGATCACGAGCAGGTCCGCGTCGGCGTCGCCGAGCACTTCCAGTTCCGGGATCGTCTCGGCGATGTTCTCGATCTTTTTCCAGCGGGTATGCACCATGTGCTCGTGGTTGGCGGCTTCGTAGTTGATGTTGCCGGTCACGTCCTGCTTCTCGATGCCGCCGATGCGGTGTTCGAGGCCGGGGGTACCGGGGATGGCCCACGGCCGCGACAGGTACTGGTCCCGCTTGTAGGGCAGGTACTTGCCGGCACCGATTTCGCCCTCCGGGTGTTCGTGCGTTGCGCCGTTCATGCCGTCGCTGTTCGGCCCTGTTGGGTGGGTGATCTGGATCGTGGGCAAGGTGGCCACGTCGGGAATCTTCCACGGCTCGGAGCCGTTGGCGATGTAGCCATCCGACAGCACGAACACTGGGCACATGAACCGCGTGGCGATCTTGACCGACTCGTAGGCGATGTCGAAGCAATCGACCGGCGACTGCGGCGCAAGAATCGCCACCGGCGACTCGCCGTTGCGGCCGAACATCGCTTGCAACAGGTCGGCCTGTTCGGTCTTCGTGGGCAAGCCGGTACTCGGGCCGCCGCGCTGCACGTCGAGGATGACCAGCGGTAGTTCGGTCATCACCGCGAGGTTGATCGCCTCACTCTTCAAGCAGATGCCAGGGCCACTGGTGCCGGTCACGCCGATGGCCCCGCCGAAGCTCGCGCCGAGGGCGACGCCGATGGCCGCGATCTCGTCTTCAGCTTGCAGCGTCTTCACGCCGTGGCGGCGCATCTCCGGTTGGCTCAGGTCTTCCAGCACCTGGCTGGCCGGGGTGATCGGGTAGCCGCTGTACACGAGTGTTTTGTTCGCCGCGTGGCTGGCAGCGACGAGGCCGATAGCGAGGGCTTCGTTCCCGGTGATCTTGCGGTACTTGCCCGGCGGGATCTTCGCCTTCAACACCTTGTACTGCACGGGCATCAGCTCGACCGTCTCGCCGTAGTTGTACCCGGCCTTCAGGGCGGCGTTGTTCGCGTCCAGCACCGGCTTGTGGTCGGCCTTCTTGCCGAACTTCTCCTTCAACCACTTGAGCGTCGTCTCCAGCGGCCGTTCGAACAGCCAGTAGACCAGGCCAAGGGCGAAGAAGTTCTTGCAGCGGTCCTGCTCCCGCGGGCTGAGGCCGCAGTCCTTTACCGCCTCCTTGTTCAGCTTCGACACGGCCACCCGCACGACGTGGTACCCGGCCAGCGAGCCGTCTTCGAGCGGGTTCGAGCGGTACTTGGCCTTATCCAGGTCGTTCTGAGCGAACGCATCCGTGTTGATGATCAGGATGCCGCCCTTCTTCAAGTCGCGGAGGTTCGTCTTGAGTGCGGCCGGGTTCATCACCACGAGCGCGTCGAGCACGTCGCCGGGCGTGTGAATGTCGTTGCTGGAGAAGTGAACCTGGAAGCCGGAGACGCCGGCGAGGGTGCCGGCCGGGGCGCGAATCTCGGCCGGGAAGTCGGGGAAGGTGGCGATGTCGTTGCCGAGGATGGCGGCCGTGTCGGTGAACCGCGTGCCGGCCAACTGCATGCCGTCGCCCGAGTCACCGGCGAAGCGAATGGTGATCGATTCGACTTCTTGAACTTCGTGCTTACCGTTGCGATGGGCCGAAGACGAAGCCTCGGCCGAACTGGTGGGAGAGACCATTTCGGACCTCAAAACTGGCGGAGGAAAATCTGCGGTGTGTTGCGAAGCTCCGCAGGCGTATCGACGATGAATCCGGTACTTCCTTTATAGCGGCTCGCTCGCTCAAATCCGAGAGAGCGACTTTTTTCCCCAAACGAGCCGGACGGCTGTACCATAACGGCAATCCGCGGAGTTTTCTGATGCCCGTTCCGATCACCTGTTCCGGCTGTTCGGCCAAGATGACGGCCCCGGACGCCGCCATCGGCAAGCGGGTCACGTGCCCGAAGTGCAAGACGGCGTTCATCGTCCCCGACCCGACTGCCGCCGATGGGTACGAGGTGGTCGAGGACGAAGTCCTGGACGCGGTCGAGATTCTCGAAGACGATCCACTGCCCATGAAGGCCGTCGCAGCCAAGACATCGACAAGCAAAGTGATGGCGAAGAACCTGCGGCGGAAGAAGCAAGTGGATGCGACCGACTACCTGACGAAGGTGAACGGCAAGCCGATCGCGCTGCGGCCCGGCGAAACGCCCCCGCCGCCAATTCCCCGCAAGAGTCCGCCCCGCAGATGAGCACGGCACCCCACATCTGGCGTTGCCGGCAGCATCGCTTCGCAATCGGCGTTCGCCCGCTGATCCTCGGCATCGTGAACGCCACGCCGGACAGCTTCTCCGACGGCGGGCAGTACGACCCGGTCGCGCACGCCGTGCAACTGATCGCGGACGGGGCCGACCTGCTCGACATCGGTGGCGAGTCCACACGGCCCGGCTCGCAGCCGGTGCCGGTGGAAGAGGAACTTCGCCGCGTGATCCCGGTCGTTCGCGAACTGGCGAAGCAGACCCGCACGCCGATCTCGGTGGACACGAGCAAGGCCGAGGTCGCTCGCCAGGCGATTGACGCGGGGGCCGTCATCATCAACGATGTGACCGGCCTGCGCGACCCGCAGATGCCAGCCGTGGCGAAGGCGACCGGGGCCGGTCTGATCGTCATGCACATGCAGGGCACGCCGGCCACCATGCAAGACGATCCGAAGTATACGGACGTGATTAGCGATGTAGCCGACTACCTGCGGCATCGCCTCCGCGAACTGGCCGACTTCGGCATCAACTCAGAGACGATCTCGCCCGATCCCGGCATCGGCTTCGGCAAGACCGTCGAGCAAAACCTCCAACTGCTCGCCCACCTCGGCCGCATCTGCCCTGGCCGCCCGCTGACGCTCGGCGTCTCCCGCAAGGGGTTCATCAGCAAGGCCGTCGGCCGCAGTGGCATGACCGACCCCATCGCGAACCGCGTCGCCGGCTCGCTGGCGCTGGCGTGCTTCGGCATGGCGACCGGGGCCGCGAACATTCTGCGCGTCCACGATGTCCGTGAAACAGCCGACGCCGTTCGGTTGTATGAAGCCATTCACAACCTCGGAGAGTTCAAAGTTCAAAATTAAAATTTCAAAGATCAGACGCCCGACC
>JBBQCQ010000486.1:0-3909 GCA_038318835.1 Gemmatales bacterium
GCATTCATCACACAAGGAACCGAATCATGATGTCGAAAATTCTGGCTTCGCTGGTCGCGGTCGTAGCTCTGGGCGTCGGCGGGTACACGTTCTACGCCGGCTCGCTCGGCTCGTCGATAGGCGGCGGGTGCTGCTCGAAGGGCAAGACGGCGACCGCCCTCGATTGCTGCACGACCAACGAGGAATGCTGCGAAATGGCTTCGTCCTGTTGCTTGAAGGACAAGGTGGCCGTGGCGGGGTCGTCGGACTGCTGTGCGGCGAACCTGGCCTGCTGTGAAACGAAGGCCGCCTGCTGCGACGACGCTGTGAAGGTGACGTCGGCCGCCTGCTGCTACCCCGGCTCGCCGTGCTGCGACAGCGGCGACTGCTGCCTGAAGAAGTAAATGCCCGGTTTGGTCTAGGCTCGGACCCGGCATCAATGCCGGGCCGAGTACCGCTTCGCGGGAAGCCCCGTGAACGGGGCTAAAAACAGGTGGCGGCTCACCCGCCGGATCGCTTCACTTTGTAGCCGAGCTTCTCCAACTCTTCAACGATGCGGTCGCGTTGGTCGCCCTGGATTTCGATGCGGCCGTCCTTCACGGTGCCGCCGGTGCCGCACTTCTGCTTCAGACTCGTCGCCAGTTCTTGCATCGCGGCTTCGGTCAGGCCAAGTTCCCAGACCACGGTCACGCCCTTGCCCTTGCGGCCGGCCGTCTCGCGGCCGACTTTCGCGGTGCCGAGTTTCTTCGCGACCGGCGGCGGGGGTGGCGGCACGGTGCGGAAGCCACCGCCCAGGAGTTCGGCCGCAAGGATGTTCACTCGCTCGTCGATCTCGCCCGTGGCCGGCCAGTACTCGAGGCGTTCGGTCACGGTCGGGAATTGCGATTCGATCAGCGGCCGAAACTCCGACGGACAGACGCAGACGATCCGCGTGGCGGCTTCCACTTCGACCGGGGTGACGGCGTCCATCGCGCGGGCGGTGGCCGTCCACGGCAGGCCCAGCTTCGTGACGATGGACGTGAATCGTTTGACCGCGAGTTCCGCCCGTTGTGGCGGCGACACGTCAAGGACGACCAGCGATTTCTTCGGCTTCGGCGGCATGGTGAGCGACTCACTCGATGAAGAGAAACTCTTTCGCGTTGAACAAGGCGTGGGCCAACTCCGCCCATGCCTTCGCCTCGCCGAGGGTCTTCGCCTGTTCGTCCACGAAACTCACGGCCGCGGCTCGCTCGTCAGCGGTCGGGGTGCGGGCGAAAGCTTCGCGGTACATGCGATCGATGCGGTCGGCCGGCGGGTGCTTGAGCGTGGCCTTCGCCCACCGCTCGGCTTCGCCAATCACAAAGGGGTTGTTCAACATCGCGAGCGCCTGGGCGGGCACGTTCGACACGCTGCGGCGGCCGATGGCCGTGAACGGCGACGGGTAGTCGAAGGCACTGAAGAACGGGTTCACGAAGTTTCGCCGCACTTGCAGGTAGACGCTGCGGCGGCCGTTGCCGTCCAGGGGGCCGCGACCACCAGGCTTGCCGCGGCCGACTTCAAATTCCGTCAAGTGCGGCAGCACGCCGGGGCCGCCGGCCGTCGGATCGAGGCGACCGGACACGGCGAGCATCGCATCGCGAATCGCCTCGGCTTCCAGCCGTTGCACGTTCGCCCGATGAAGCAGCTTGTTCAGCGGATCGACCGTCGCGGCCAGCGTCGCCGTCTCCAGGTTCGGCGTGGCCGACTGTTGGTAGGTCGCGGTCGAGAGAATGCGGCGGTGCAGGTTCTTCACGTTCCATCCGTCGCGGATGAACTCGGCAGCGAGGGCGTCGAGCAACTCCGGGTGCGTCGGCGGTTGGCCCTGCTTGCCGAAGTCGTCGGGCGAGGCCACGAGCCCGACGCCGAAGTGGTGCTGCCAGACGCGATTGACGAACACGCGGGCGAGAAGCGGGTTTTTCGGATCGGTGAGCGACTGCGCCAGTTGCAACCGCCCGCTGCCGACGGCCGGCGACTTCGCATCCTTGCCCGCGAAAACTTCGAGGAACCGTCGGTCCACGGGTGAGCCGAGCGTCTTGTGGCCGCCGCGGATGAAGATGCTTTCGTTCATGCCGTTGCCGTCGAGCATGACTGGCGCGCGACGCGGGCCAGCCGCCAGCTTCGCTTCCAGTTTCGCTTCGCGGGAATCGTCCTTCGGCACGACCGGCGGCGGCGAACACGATTCGACCGGGTCATTCGTCGGCGGGGGCGAGTCGGCGAATCGGACTTCGGAAATCGCGATGTACCCCGGGCCGTCGTCGAGGAGTTCGAGGTACGCCGCCTGCCCCGGCCACATCGACAGGTCGAACGTCACCCATCGGAACGAGTCGCCGTGGTCGATGGTCCGCTTCAGCCCGCCGTAGATCGGGTCCTGGATGAGTTGCAGGCCGTTCAGGATGAGCCGGAGTTGGGCCTTCTTGCCGGCGACCCGCACCGACAGATATTTCGAGTCGATCTTGAACGTCGGCGAGCGGAGGGATCCCGTCAGGTTCACCGACTGGCGGCCGCTGTGCGGGTAGGGTTGCGGCCCGTCAAACGCCGGGCCGCTCGCGAACCAGCGACGGGACCAGTCGGATTGAAAATCCTCGAAGCACTTCGATTGCTTTTCCCACGCGGTCGAGTCCGGCCGGGCAGGGCGATCGTACTTGAACTTTTCGCGCAGCCCGCGGAGTTCCTTCAAGATAGCGTTCGTCGCGGCGGGGTCGTCGATGCTCGCGTGGGCGTACCGGGAGCTGCCGAGGATGCCGTAGAGCGAGTAGTAGTCGGCCGTCGGGATCGGGTCGAACTTGTGATCGTGGCACCGCGAACAACTGACGGTCAGGCCGAGGAACGATTTGCCGAACACGTCGATCATGTTGTCGATACGGTTGGCCTCGTCGAGCCGCACGTCCACCGGCGAGTGCAAGCCTTCGCCGAGGTGCCAGAAGCCGGTGGCGATGAGTGCCTCGTTCCACCGCTCCGTCGGGTGCCACCGCGGCGGCAGTAGGTCGCCGGCCACCTGCTCTTGCACGAAGCGGTCGTAGGGCAGGTTGTCGTTGGTCGCCCGGATAACGTAGTCGCGGTAGCGCCACGCATCGGCAATCTCGAAGTCGAACTCGTGCCCTCGCGTCTCGGCGTAGCGGGCGAGGTCGAGCCAGTGTCGGCCCCATCGCTCGCCGTAGTGCGGACTCGCGAGCAGGCGGTCCACCACTGCCGCGAAAGCCGCCTTCGGGTCGTTCGCGTAAGCCTTCTGGAATGCGTCGATCTCCTCCGGCGTCGGTGGCAGGCCGATCAGGTCGAAAGTCACGCGGCGGAGCAACTTCTCCGGCACGGCTGGCTTCGCGGGTAGCAGTTTCTGCTCGACGAGCTTCGCGCGAACATAGTCGTCGATGGTGCGGCCGTCGCCGGGGCGGATCGGCTGGAACGACCAGTGCTTCGCCGCCAGACTCTGCACGTCCATGACTTTCGGCCCGGCCGCGACGGCTCCCTTGTCGTCGGGCCACGGCGAGTCGGCCTTCACCCAGGCTGTGAGAATCGCGATCTCGGCGGCGGGCAGTTTCCCGCTTGGCGGCATCTTCGTTTCGCCCGCGTAGCCGATCACGTCCAGCAGCTTGCTCTTATCGGGGTGCCGCTGGTCGAAGCTCGGCCCTGTATCGCCGCCGGCCAGGAACCCGGCCTTTGTGGACAGGTCGAGGCCGCCCTTCGTCTTCTCGCCGCTGTGGCACTTCTGGCACCGCGCGACCAGCAGTGGCCGCACCACCTTCTCGAAGTGTTCGGTATCGATCTTCGGATCGGCCGACCGGGCGGTGGCGACCACGACAAGAATCGTGAGGCAGGACAACCAACGCATGATTAGCGACCCCAGAAGCGGTCCGGCGGGAATAGACCCATTATCGCAGCAGTCGGGAAACCTGCAAGCGAACTCCTGCTTGCAAC